>JBCBZX010000190.1:0-5903 GCA_039815105.1 Pseudomonadota bacterium | reverse complement strand
AGCTGGGTCCTCGCTTTCCCATTCACGGTTGATGTAACTTTCGGCCGTACCAATTGAATTGGCTCGGAACGTACGGGTGAGGATGCCCCAGTTGCGAAGCCTCAGCTCCGCATCAGGTCCCGGGCTTTCGCCACTGAGCAAAAACTTCTGACCGGTGGGCACGGTAACGCGCAACGAGCCATACTTGGTGGCGACCAGCTGGCGCAGGACGGTTTTGGCGACAATCGGCAATCCGGCTATCTCGGTTTCAACACTATCCTGAGTGAGGGGTGTCCAGGTGCCCGACATCACCGGTTCGTTTTCCCGCGAGCCAGCACTGTCAGCCGAAGCGTCACTTCCCGGTGTGGCGGTATGTCCGTCCATTCGATTTACTCTCTACTCAAGCTTGGGTCGTCTAGGTCTGTGTTAGTCGGCGGCCTGTCCGGCATTGTCACCGAAACTCACGGCCTCCGGCGGTGGCGGCGATGAGCGGAACTTGGCGCCTTTCCACCACAGTTTCAGGGCTTCATAATGAATGCCAAGCCAGACTTTGGCCGAAAACAGCCCCATCGACAACGCCGTAGCCGCAATCGCACGGTCGGTAAGCGGCAAAAGCTCGCCTGCAAAGCTGGCGGCGAGTGAGGGGCCGTCCTGACCGTGCTCAAGGATGCGCAGACGAACTTTGTCGGCGGGCGGTGCGACCCTGAAATCATATCTTTGAGCCATGTCCATAAAGGGAGATACATGCAGCCGCTTGTGGCGGCTTTGTCGAATTCCCGCAGCTGAGACATCGGCTTTCTGCACCGGGCAAACATAAGTGTGCATTTCACCGAATGTGTTGCGAACCTCATAGATGATGCAGATCAGAGCCTGGCTTGCATGGACAAAATACACCGAGATTGGGTTGAACGCCCGCCCGGCGATCCGCGGATAAAACATGAGTTCAACGCGGGCGGCGCCAGCGTCAAATTTTAAGCCTGCTTCGCGCGTCAGGCCAAGCACATAGTCCTGCAAAGGTTCACGTGCGGGTCGCTGCGCATTGGCCGCATTACCGAAATCTCCCTCATGGAAAGACAACAGTGAATTGCGGTTCACTTTGAAAAGCCCCGTACATTGGTTGGCCTCTTCCAACCGGCCCAGGTCAATGACGGCCGAGACAACATTGTAGCTGAAACGGTGTTCCAGTTTTCCCAAGCGTGCATGCATCACCTTGCCCTTATACAGACGCAGAGCTTGCAATCGCATGGGATGGGCCATTTCTTCGGCTACTCTGCTGCGTCAGCCAACGGCATGTCGCGCTGGCGCCACGGAATATCTGCACCCAAAAACTCCGCAACGTCCAAGCCGGACCGGAGTCCATCCTCGTGGAAGCCATAGCCGGTCCAGGCACCACAAAAATGTGTGTGCCGGTCACCTTGAAGTGCGGGCAGTTTCGTTTGGGCGTTCATTCCGGCTGCATCGAAAACCGGATGGGCGTAGGAATATTCGCCGAATATGTGCTCTTCGCGTGGTGGGGTAGGTGGGTTCAACGTGACGAACAATGGTTTGGATTTGTCGATGCTTTGCAGCCGGTTCATCCAATAGGTCACGCAAATGTCCTGATCGTGGCTACCGTCGGCGGTGAGGTCCATATAGTTCCATGACGCCCATTTGGCGCGATTTCGAGGCATGAGAGACGTATCGCGGTGCAGATAGACCTTGTTGGCTTTGTAAGGGACTGACGCCAGAATTTCACGCTCAAGATCGCTGGGGTCCTCCAACATCGCCAAGGCTTGATCTGAGTGGCAAGCGAAAATCACTTCATCGAAGGTCTCCTCCGGCTGCCCTGCCACCCTCACATGTGCCTGCAGTCCATCTCTGCTAACGTTGGTCACCGGTGAGGCCATTCTTATGCGCCCGGTCAGCGGGGCGAGAAGCTTTCGCACATAGGCTTGGCTGCCGCCCTTGACCGTGTACCAGACCGGGCTTTGCCAATCTAAGATACGATGATTCAGGAAGAAGCGTACGAAGTTTTCGGCTGGAAACTTTGAAAAATCGCCTCCAGGTGTCGACCAGATTGCCGCCCCCATGGGCAGCAGAAACTCTTGGCCCAAGGCTGGCTTGTACTCGGTGCAATAGTCCCCGAGCGTCCGCCCCCGCAGGCGGCCGGCGTCCAAGTCGATTTTCGATTGAACGGCAAATCGGCGAATCTCTGAAACAAGCGAGCGGAAAGATGATCTCAAAAAGTTAGGAGCGGAGGCGAACAGAGCGCCATAGTCCGACAGGTTCCATTCCTGCCGTCTGCGCTGGCCCACGCGCCGGGAGACGCAAAAACTCATATTTGAGGGAATAGTTTCCACATTGAGCTCGTCGAACAGACCAACCAGGTCGGGGTAGTTAAGCTCGTTGTAAACGATGAAGCCGGTATCAACATTTATCTTGGTGCCGTCATAGTCGATGGTGGCGGTGGATGCGTGGCCGCCGACACGATTGTCGGCCTCAAAAAGCGTCACCTGGTGGTTGGCGCGGTGAAGCGCCCAGGCCGCCGAATTGCCGGCAATGCCCGACCCGATAACTGCAATTTTCATATTTTATCCCCCTGATATCAACTCTACGCACCTTGCGTTCCACCGGATTGCGTCACTCACGCCTTGGCGGGTTTGGTCTGTTTGGGTGCGGCGTCATCTACGATGTTCTTGAGCGTTGCGAAGGCATCCAATGCGCGCTCGCGGCCAAATTTGTGTTCGACAATTGGTCGCGGATAAGTGTCGCCGAGCTTTACCGCCGCCTCTCGCAATTGCACGAGAGACGCCGTCCACGGTTGGTGAATTACCTTGTTTGGCAGCTGCGACAGTTCTGGCACCCATTTGCGGACGTAGTGACCGTCGGGATCAAATTTCTCGCCTTGGGTTATCGGATTGAAAACGCGGAAATATGGGGCGGCATCAGCGCCGGAGCCGCCAATCCACTGCCAACCGGCGCTGTTGGAGGCAGGGTCCGCGTCCACCAGAGTGTCCCAAAACCAAGCTTCGCCTTCTTTCCAGTCAAACAGAAGGTGCTTCACCAGCAGCGAGCCTACAATCATGCGCACACGATTGTGCATCCAGCCCGTGTGGTAGAGCTGGCGCATCCCCGCATCAACGATGGGGTAGCCGGTCCGGCCTTTCTCCCAAGCGCGCAGTTCATCTGCATTCTCGCGGCTGTCACGCCATGGAAAATGATTGAATTTCTGTTGGTGATTCGCGGTTCCGATGGTCGGGAAATGGTAAAGAAGGTGATAGGAGAATTCGCGCCACACCAACTCTTTTCGGTAGGTCTCGGTCGAACTGTTTTCGCGCCCTCTGGCCGCGCGTCGGCATTTGTCCCACAGCTGGTATGGAGAAATGTGTCCCCACCTTAAATATGGCGACATGGCCGACGTGCCATCAATGCTGGGAACGTCTCGGGCATTGCCATAGTCAAAAAGCGCGGTCTGCATGAAATCGTCGGCCCGCTGGTGAGCCGCATCTTCGCCAACAGTCCAGCTTTCCCGAAGTCCGCCGGCCCAGTCTGGCTTTGTGGGCAGCAATTTCCAGCTCTCCAGTTCGTCCGACGCGACGGCGCCTGGTGGGGAGGGAAGGGCTTGAGGCCTTGGCAGCGGTGCCCGGGGCTCCGGCCCTGCCGATAGGTTCTTCCAGAACGGCGTATACACTCGATAGGGGCCGTTATTGCCGGTGAGCACTTTGGCCGGCTCATGCAGCAGTGCCCCCTGGTGGGAGGTTGCGGCGACACCCGATTGTGTGAGCGACCGCTTGATCTGCGAATCAACGGCTTGTTCGGCAGGCCCGTAACGGCGGTTCCAGTGAACTGCGCTCGCCCCGACCTCCTTCACAACGTCGCTGAGAACGTCGAACGCAGGCCCGCGGCGCAGCACCAGCTTGGCGGAATATTGGTCTTGCAGATTTGCCGAGAGGTCGGTGAGAGCATGATGTAGCCACCAGCGCGCAGCGCCGCCCAAAGGTCGAATGCCATCGCTGGTCTCGTCGAAAATGAAGAGAGGAATGACATATTTGGCTGCACGGCTCGCTGCCAGCAGCGCAGGATTGTCCGCCAAACGCAGATCGTTGCGAAACCAAACAATCGTTGTCTCTACGGTTTCATCTGTCGAGATTTCTGGTGAATCGCCCACTTCATATCCATCGGTTTGCGCAACAGTGAATAGGAATTGTCGCTCAAATGGAAAAAAGCAAGCGCAGACTGATCATGGGTATCGCAAAAAATCTGCAAAGATTTCAACGCTCAAAGAAAAAGGGGCGCGGCTTGCGCCGGCGCCCCCAAAATCTGGCTCCCCGGGCCGGATTCGAACCAGCGACCAAGCGATTAACAGTCGCTTGCTCTACCACTGAGCTACCGGGGAACGACTTGGATGCTCTCGCACCCGCGTCGATTTGCGCCTGTCTAGCCAAACGCATCGCACCTGCCAAGCCCAAGAGGGCCTGATTTTGCAAGCCGCTGGAGGCCTCGCCCGGAATCGAACCGGGGTACACGGATTTGCAATCCGCTGCGTCACCACTCCGCCACGAGGCCAGATGCGAAATGCATGCTGGTGCGAGCTTCTCATCAGACAAGCCGCGCACCGTGTATGTCCAACCGATGCATCAGGCAAGACCTGTTTGAAATATGATTATTGGTAGACCGGCCTAATTTCGCTATGTCGGGCGCAAATTGCCTCACAACTTGTCGCTCCACGTCACTGGCAATGCGTCGCTTCGTGTGGCAACTGGCGCAGGCAGACAAAACGGAAGATGGACTTGAACATTATGGGTAGAGCCATGGGCATTGATCACGCAGCGGCGCGCGAACAGATGGTGGACACTCAAATCCGACCGAATGACGTCACGGATTACGATGTTCTTGCACGATTTTTGTCTGTCCCGCGCGAAGAGTTCGTGCCCGCGCCAATGGTGCCTCTGGCCTATATTGATGATGACATTGCCTTGTTGAAAGAAGGCCACGAGCCGCGCCATGTGCTCAACCCCATGTCGATTGCCAAACTGGTCCAGCTCGCCGATCCAAAGCCCAATGAGGTCGCGCTCGATATTGGGTGCGGCACTGGCTATTCAAGCGCGATCCTAAGTGGACTGGTCGAGAGTGTGGTTGCTGTGGAAAGCCGCCTCGACCTGCAGGAGAAGGCGCAGGAAACGCTGAGCTCGCTGGGTTGTGACAATGTGGCGGTACTTTGCAGCCCGCTTGTGCAGGGGTGTCCGGCAGAAGCACCGTACGATCTCATTTTCATCGGCGCCGCCGTCGAGCAGATCCCTGAGGATGTGTTGTGCCAACTCAAGGATGGTGGCCGTCTTGTCTGTATTGAGGGGCAGGGAACGGCAGGCCAGGGCACAAAATATATCCGAACCGGCGACAGCTATTCGCGTGATTTGATGTTCAACGCCCCAGGCCATCCGCTGCCAGGCTTTGAACGCCCTGAGACTTTCGTCTTTTAGCATTTCGCATTTGCTGGTGACGCACCGGAACATGTTGCGTTTGTGCACCCATCGGCTTCTCCGAGACTGCCGTAAGTCATTTGTTAACCATATATCTTTGTGGACTGGCGGCCTTCGCCCTAGGTTTAGGTGCGGTTAAGCCCGAAAGCGGTATTTGACTCACTAAATGCCGGTTTGGCGCCGTTCTAACATGACCTGCGGAGCAGTCGTGACTTTGACAATTTTCAAGATGACACCCGCCGTAAGTTCACGGTCTGCTCAAACTCGGTACTTTGTTTGGCTGAAAAATGGCGTTGTGGCCATGTCAGCGGCTTTGCTGTTCTTAGTCAGTGAAGTAGTCAAAAGTACCAGAGTCAGTGCCTGGACCGTATAGGTTCAAAGGCTCTGAAGGAAAGCTAGGATCAATTTGGTCCCAAGTTGTGATCGATCCTTCAGCCGCAGGCTCCCACATGCGTGCTAGCTGGT
>JBCBZX010000442.1:0-1947 GCA_039815105.1 Pseudomonadota bacterium | reverse complement strand
ATACTGCCCCCCTGTTGCAGTCCAGCCAAGTTTGAGTTCGATCCGACCACCTTTGGGCGTAAATTTTACCGCGTTGGTCAACAGGTTTAGCAGGATTTGACGTATCGCCTTTTCGTCCGCCCAGACACGGGGGAGGTTGGGCTGCAGAAGTGTCACAACGTCAATGTCTTTGGCTTTGGCACGCATCTCCACCATGTGAATGGCGTCGTGCGCCACCTCATGGAGGTAGACCTGTTCTTCGCGCAGTTGGTAACGCCCGGCCTCAATGCGCGACAGATCCAAAATTTCGTTGATGAGGGAGAGAAGATGCGAGCCGGAATTGTGGATGTCCTGGGCGTAGTCGAGATAGTTTTCGTTCTCGATCGGTCCCAGCATCTGTTTCGACATCACTTCAGAGAAGCCCAATATGGCATTTAGCGGCGTCCTTAGCTCATGGCTCATGGCGGCAAGGAAACGCGACTTGGCGAGATTTGCTTCTTCTGCCTGGCTGCGTGCCGCCTCGGACATGACCTGCGCCGTTTCCAGCCCGGCAATCAGTGCATCCTTCTCCATCTTGATCTCAAGGTCGCGCTTGTGGCTCTCCATCAGCCGGGAGGCGGTTGCAATCACAAAACCCATCGCACCGGGGAGTATCAAAGCCATTATGACGTTTACGATGCTGGCTTGCATGGCCATGCTGCCGGCAAACGCCAGCACCGGAAGCAAACAAGACAACAAAGCGCTGTGCCGGACTGATGGCCCGATTTGCGCGAATTTCGCCACGTAGATCAGCAGGAAACCGAATAGAATCGGGCCGTAGACCTGACTTGCTCCGAACACCGCCATATAGGCGATGAGCAACGTCCAATTGGCACCGACCAGAAAGCACAGCGTCAAAATCTGACGTCGGCGCTTGCTGACCTGAATATCTTTTGGATCAGTATTGCAGATGTGCCGACACACATTGACCATCGCCGCATGCACCGCGAACTGCAGAGAAATCCAACCCAGAGCGATAACCAGTGGCAAGCCCTGGGCCAGCACCAATGCGAGTGCCGTGGATACGATCAGCAATAATGAAATAAACAGGGCAGCGCTGTAGTTGCGCGCAAACATGATAATGAGTTCAGGCTGCGAATTGATCGAAATTTCCTGATTGCCAGACAGCTTGTCGCGGGCATCTTTGATCGTGCTGGTGACTTCGTTGCTCTGGTCCGACCTGCGTCGGTTAAGGACATTCTTGTCTGCGCTGCGAAGCTTTTGCATCGGTGAAAAATCGTGACTGTGTTACCTGAGGCTTCAGTCTATGAGATGCGGACAAACGATTGATTAACGAAGCTGAGAATGGCGGCGGTGTTGTTGTGGGCCCTGGTGCGGCCGAAGAACCAAGACTTCAGGCGTTGGCACGACGCATATCCGCTTGCCAAATATGCACTGAGAGGCCACTCCGCACTCCTCTTCCTCACGGTCCCAGGCCTGTGGCCGTGCTTTCATCGACGGCGCAAATTGCCATATGTGGGCAAGCTCCCGGACTGCGGGTTCACAAGTCCGGCAGGCCGTTTACAGATCCGTCGGGGGACCGTTTGCGCACTTGGATGAAGTTGTCTGAGACGGACTTTTACGATGCATCCAAGGTTGCCATCGTGCCCATGGGCTTCTGCTTTCCCGGATATGACAAAAAGGGCAGTGATCTACCGCCCCGGCGCGAGTGCCGCGCGGCGTGGCATGATGAAGTGTTTCAAGCCATGCCTCAGCTGCGGCTGGTATTGGCCATTGGCGGCTACGCCCAGGCCTATCACTTGCCCCCTCGAAGAAATAAGGATGGCAAGCCGCGGAGCCTCACGGAAACGGTGGAGGCGTGGCGCGAGCATCTGGCTCCCAGAAACGACGGACCATGCCCCGGCGCCGCCGTAATTGCGATGCCCCACCCATCGTGGCGCAACAATGCGTGGTTGAAACGAAATTCCT
>JBCBZX010000259.1:0-4373 GCA_039815105.1 Pseudomonadota bacterium | reverse complement strand
TTTCTCTTGGCCAGAATAACTTGAACGAATATCAGCGTCTGTTTTCCACTATTTCTGATTTTTTCAGGCAAGTATTCATTGACGACGTTTCAGGGCTTTCTTTAGGTAATCTAGATCAGCGTCCTGCTGATCAAAATCGGGCTGGTTCAACCATCATAAAGGCGCGTGTTTGCCGTCGCCCCCGGTAGGCACATTGCTGGTGGATCTGAATCAGGTCGAGCCCGGCTTTGGCACAGCCAAAGTCGGGCAATTTTTGTGGTAATGTGAGTGAGAATTGGTCCTTGGCTTCTTGTTAAAGCTCTCACGCATGGACAAAATCTGCCCTTGGAAAACTGGGTGCCACATGAATTTCGCAAGTGATAACTGGGCCGGTGTCGCGCCGGAGATTAGCCATGCCTTGGCTAAGGCTGGTGAGCAATTTGGTGCAGCCTACGGCACGAGCGATGTTGATCAGCGGGCGCAAGCCGCATTCGCTGCCGTTTTTGAGAGGCCGGTGTCAGTGTTCTTTGTGGCCACGGGGACGGCTGCAAATGCTCTTGCCATGTCCGCAATATCAAAGCCCGGCGGCGTCGTGTTTTGTCACGATGAAGCGCACATCAATGTCGATGAGTGTGGGGCAATCGAGTATCTGACCGGTGGTACGAGGCTCAAGGGATTGCACGGCTCAGACTGCAAGCTTGCGCCCGATGACATCAAGCAAGCAGTCGCCGCGTTTGATCCGGAGTTCGTGCATGGCGGGCGGCCGGTGGGGGTGTCGATCACTCAGGCGACCGAAGCAGGCGCTGTGTACAGTGTAGAAGAGGTGCAGGCCATTGCATCAGTGGTGCACGAAGCTGGCTTGGCATTGCATATGGATGGAGCGCGATTTGCCAACGCTCTTGCCGCCACCGGCGCCACGCCGGCCGAGATGAGCTGGAAGGCCGGCGTTGATCTTTTGTCTTTTGGTGCCACGAAGAATGGTTGCTGGTGTGCGGAGGCATTGGTGGTTTTCAATGATGATCTGGCCAGCGAAATAAAATGGCTTCGCAAGCGCGCTGGTCATCTGTTTTCCAAAGCCCGTTTCATCGCCGTGCAGTTCGAGGCCTATCTGCGCAACGGCCTTTGGTTGCAATTGGCCAAGCACGCAAATGGCATGGCCTCACGGCTGGCTGTTGGCTTGCGCGATAGCAACCGGGCAAGTGTCGTAGGCGAACCCCAGGGCAATGAGTTGTTCGTCTGGCTGCGTATGGAAGATGTGGCGGCCCTGCGCAATGAAGGCGCGAATTTCTATGACTGGCCCGACGAACTGCAAGCAGATGCTCCACAAATGCGGGCTTCTGGCATGCAATTGGTGCGCCTCGTCACTTCGTTTGCGACAACGGACGCAGATGTGGATGCGCTTGTGAACGCGGTGCGAAGCTGAGCCAAAACAAAACCCGTCACCGAAATCGGCGCCGGGTTGGTGGCGTTGTGAACTGACAAGAACGTTAGTTGCTTGCTACTTTGCTCTGGGTGGAAGCGCCTTCAATTTGGGGCGCATCGTCATTGCCCGCCACGGAAATCGCGATTGTGCGTGGCTTCATGGTTTCCGGTAGTTCGCGGTGCAGGTCCACTGTCAGAAGACCGTTCTCAAGCCTTGCGCCGGACACTTCCACATAGTCTGCAAGCTGAAAGCGTCGCTCAAACGCGCGGTTTGCAATGCCGCGATGCAGCACTTCAACATTCTTGGCTGGCTGGTCGGCTCTTTTGCCGGTGACCGTCAAGGTGCCCTGTTTGGCCGAGATGGAGAGATCGCTCTCTGCGAAGCCTGCCACTGCCATGGTGATGGAATATTCGTTCTCACCAAGGCGTTCAATATTGTAGGGAGGGTAGGTTTGTGCGTTGTCGCTGGTCGAAAAGCCGTCGAGCAGATTGACCAAGCGGTCGAAACCGACTGACTGACGATATAGGGGTGCAAAATCAATTGGACGCATGTGTGTTCTCCTTAGAAGCAACTTAGGCGTATTGTCTTCGGCTAAGCCCCGATTGGGCACCTTGCCGGTACGGGCATTGTTGCCCCGTACAACCTTGAGGTGGGTGGCGAAAATTGCGGTTTCAAGACCC
Source organism: Pseudomonadota bacterium (assembly GCA_039815105.1). GTDB lineage: Bacteria > Pseudomonadota > Alphaproteobacteria > Rhizobiales > Rhizobiaceae > JBCBXA01. The sequence goes on along the minus strand of JBCBZX010000259.1, from coordinate 2,291 downwards.
CAGGCCGGTAAGCGCTTCCCCATTTCACAAAGCTGGTGCTATTGAGCCCTTATGGACACCGCTTTGAATACCGCGCCCCCGGACGATGATGCTGACCTTCTGGACAGTGGACTGAGCGCGCATTTTTTTGAGATGGCCGGCAATCGGTCTCCTGCCGGTGGCAAGGTTGGTGTCGTGGAAACACGGGATGGCTTTCGGCTACGCTATGCCAGATGGAGCGCGACCACGCCCAAAACGCAGGGCACGGTTTTGGTGCTGCATGGGCGTACCGAGTTTATCGAGAAATATTTTGAAACGGTCACAGATTTGCGGTCTCGGGGTTATGCGGTTCTAACCTTTGAGTGGCGGGGGCAGGGGGCCTCCACTCGGCACACAGCAAACCGCCGTAAGGGCTATGTTGAAAGCTACGATGAGTATGGCGTGGACCTGTCGACCATTATTTCGCAGGTCATGTTGCCCGACTGTCGGCCGCCTTTCTCCATTCTGGCGCATTCCATGGGCGGGCTTGCGGCCCTGTACAATGCAGACCTGCTGACCCAGCAGGTCGAACGTATTGTGCTATTGGCCCCGTTTGTCGGTTTTGCGGACCTGCCTGCGCCCCGCCGCCTGGTGCATATGGTGACGGCGTTGATGATGGCCCTTGGCTTCGGTGAAACCTACACTGGCGGGGGCGACCGCACGGAGGAACGGCGACCATTTTCTGGCAATGTGCTCACCTCCGATGCTGGCCGGTTTGAACGCAACCGAAAGCTCATGACCACATCTGGCGATTTGGGCTTGGGTGGACCAACGGCGGCGTGGACACGTGCGACCATTAAAGCTCAGGATCGTGTCATGGATCCGGTGTTCAGTTCCAACGTTCGAATTCCCACCCTTATGGTTGCTGGCGGCAATGACAAAGTGAGTGACAATCGAGCTATTGAGCAATTGGTGGGGCAGATGCGGTCCGCTTCATTTGTGATGCTGCAGGGCGCCCGGCACGAAATCCTCCATGAGAAAAATGCGATCCGCGACCAGCTTTTGGCAGCAATTGACGCGTTCTTTCCTGGCCATTCAGGCTCAGCCGCGTAGCACTTTTGCCGCTTCCTCAAACAGGGTTTCATTGGCGGCGGCCAACACATTGCCGCCGTCTTTGGCGCTGCCACCATCCCAAGTTCGGACTACGCCGCCCGCCCGTTCAATAATCGGTATCAGCGGTGCAATGTCGTAGGTCTGAAGGCCGGCCTCCGCCACCAGATCAATGTGGCCTCCGGCCAGCAGGGCATACGCGTAGCAGTCGCATCCATAGCGGGGCAGACGGCATGCCGCTTCCAGCCGATCATAGGGTGCTTGGGTGTCGGGACTGAAAATACGCGGGCTGGTCGTGAGCAATTTCGCTCTATTCAGGTGGGTTACATCGCTGGTCGATAAGGGTGTTTCGACCCCGTTCCGTACCAGCCAAGCGCCTTGCGAGGTCGCTACATAGCTTTCGCCGGTGAAGGGTTGATGCATGAGCCCAGCCACCATGCAATCCCCTTCATGGCGTCCGATCAAAGTGCCCCACAGGGGAACGCCTGAAATGAAGGCGCGGGTCCCGTCAACCGGGTCGATGATCCAGCCATTTGCGGCGCCATCATTGGTGACACCAAATTCTTCACCCAGGATGCGATCACCGGCAAATCGTTCTGCGATGGCCTTTCTGATTGCCTTTTCAGCCTCGCGGTCGGCCTGGGTAACCGGGTCGAACTGGCTGGCTTCCGCTTCCTGACCTTCGGCCGCCAACTTATTGTCGACGCTTAGCTGTGTTCGGAAGCGGGGCAGCGTTTGCGCGGCCGAGACTGCGGCCAAATGCAATAGGAAGTCTTTCACCAATTACTCCGCAGCCAATGGCATTGCCTCGCCGTCAATCTCGTCGCAGATCGCGATCAAAGTTCGCATGAATTTGATCAGATCCGCTCTTAGCGGTGCAAATCCCTCTGTGGGTTGCAAAGTCTGTTCATCCACATAAAGGGCCCGGTTGATTTCCACCTGCATGGCGTGGAGACCTCTGCCAGGACGGCCGTAATGTTCCGTGATGAAGCCGCCCGCATAGGGTTTGTTGCGGGCGACCTTGTAGCCCATATCGCGCAGGCAGGCCTGGGCACAATCGGTCAGTTCCGGCGCGCAGGATGTGCCGTAGCGATCACCCAAAATGAAGTCAGCCCGGCCTGCACCGCGAACAATCACCGGCGCGGCCAGCTCTGCCCCTTTTTCGGCGGCGCGATTGACTTGCTTGAGCAGGCGTTTCTGGACCGGTTTGGACCGCAGCATCG
>JBCBZX010000296.1:0-3894 GCA_039815105.1 Pseudomonadota bacterium | reverse complement strand
GAGAATTTTGACGAGGCAGTGCGATATCTTGAAGAAGCGGTCTTATTGGTTCCAACCGATCCAACCATTATTGACCATCTCGGCGATGCCTATTGGCAAGTGGGTCGTGAACTGGAAGCTCGCTACAAGTGGAACCAGGCGCTGGAGCAAAACCCGGAGGAGGATGCCCGCAAGGCAATCGAAGAGAAGCTGCGGGACGGCCTCAAGGTGAACTTTATGCGCAAGGCCGAAAATGGGGATGACAACGCGGGTGCTGAGAGCGCGGCGCAATAGCACACTTGCGTATAACTTTCTCTCGCCATGACTGACTTGTTTCCGTCGCCATGACTGACTTGGGATCTCTAAACGCGCCGGCGAAAATCAATCTGTGCCTGCACGTCGTTGGTCAGCGTTCCGATGGCTATCACCTACTCGACAGTTTGGTGGCGCCAATTGCCTTGCACGACACGGTTTCCATGCGCTGGGGAGAACATCTGAACGCCGATCAATTGGTCATCGACGGCGGCACAATTGATGGCGCCACCGAGGAAATCTGGTGACCAAAGCGATATCAGCTGTTCGCGAACATCTTGCAGCTTCCAATAGGGCGCTGCCCTACTTGTCCGCTGAGCTCGTGAAACGGCTGCCGGTTGCAGCTGGGCTTGGAGGCGGTTCGAGCGATGCCGTCGCTGCGTTAAAGTTGGTGGCTCGGTTTGCAGCTTCCCAGGGCCACCCGATATCTCAGGACGCAATGCTTGATATGGCGCTGAAACTGGGGGCCGACTGCCCTTTGTTTTTGATGAATGGCCCCGTACGCATGGAAGGCATTGGTGAACAATTGTCAAAGCTGGACGGTTGGAGTGGGCTGGAAGTCGTGTTGGTCAACCCGAATGTTCCCGTCTCAACGCCTGAGATATTTCGGGAGTTGCAGAACAAGACGCAACCGGCGGTGGCCGACTTGCCGGCAAGCTGGGCGACCACAGAGGACCGCTTGCAATGGTTGGCCGCGCACACGCGCAATGATCTGCAAACACCAGCCATTGCAATGGAACCCGTAATCACAGATGTTCTGGCCATACTGGATGGAGCGGAGAACTGCGTCCTGGCCCGCATGTCGGGATCTGGAGCCACCTGTTTTGGGCTGTTCGCGGACCACGGCGCAGCAGCAAAGGCAGCGGTTGCCATTCAGGCACAGCGACCCCAATGGTGGGTCGCTCAATCACACACCATCGGCAACTGATAGAGGCAGGAACCATGAGCGCATCCCGCATAGATGAAAGCCGTCCGTTTATCCCATTGGCAATTGCGGTGCTCACAATATCCGACACGCGGACCCTCCAGGACGACAGGTCTGGCGATGCGCTGTGCACACGCATTGAAGCGAGCGGGCATCGCCTATTTGAGCGTGCCATCGTTCCAGATGATGTTGAGGCGATTCAATCCCGGGTGCGCACGTGGGCAACCCACGACGGATGCGATGTGATCATAACAACCGGTGGCACCGGGTTCACCGGACGGGACGTGACGCCCGAAGCTTTAGAGCCGATGTTCGAGAAACATATGGAAGGCTTTTCAATTGCGTTTCACCAGCTCAGCTTTGGTAAAATTGGCACCTCCACCATTCAATCCAGGGCGACCGGCGGGACCATTGGATCAACATTTGTCTTCGCAGTGCCCGGCTCCCCCGGGGCGTGCAAAGACGCTTGGGATGGGATTCTCAACCTGCAACTGGACTACCGCCATTTGCCCTGCAACTTCGTGGAAATCATGCCGCGCCTGGACGAGCATTTGAAGCGCGGAACATGATGTTCTTGATTTGTTCTTATTTTTGATTTAGCACTTCATCCATGACCTTGGCGCATGCGCCAGCAATGTGGAGCGAAAACCATGGAAGAAGTGGCAGCTGCTGATCGAGTGTTGAAAGGCGCAAACGGCGTCCATGACCAACATATTGTGCATGCACATACGATCATTTCAGACGCTGGGCATCGCCCATCCTTTGCCCGTCGCCGCGGGCGGGGTGCCGCCCTCAACACCGCGGGGCGCTACGAAACTGAGAGCCGGTCCAGCTTCGACGATGGCTGGGAGACTGAAGCAGAGTTGGCTCCGTTTCAAACCCATGTGCAGGCCGAGGCAGCGCGTTCTATTCTGACGCGCAACATGTCCCCAGACCTGCCATTTGATCGCTCGGTCAACGCATATCGCGGCTGCGAACATGGCTGCGCCTACTGCTATGCCAGGCCAAGCCATGCCAATATGGGTCTCAGCCCCGGCATTGATTTCGAGAGCGAATTGTTTGTCAAAACCAATGCCGCCACATTGCTCGAGCGAGAGATCAGCAAACCGGGTTATGAGTGCGCGCCCATTGCCATGGGCACCAATACCGACCCTTATCAGCCGATTGAGCGCACCCAGCGTGTGACGCGGGCCATGCTCGAAGTTCTGGACGCCGCCAATCACCCCGTGGTCATCACGACCAAATCTGCACTAGTGCTGCGCGATATCGATATTTTGGCATCCATGGCCGAGCGGGATCTCGTACGCGTGCACATTTCAATAACGACCCTGGATCACAAACTCTCCCGGGCGTTGGAGCCTCGTGCATCGACCCCCACCAGGCGTTTAGAAGCTCTGCGCAAACTGACACAGGCTGGTATTCCGGCATCGGTTGGCTTGGCCCCCATTATACCCGCCATCAATGATCATGAGATCGAGCGCATCATAGACTGCGCTGCGGCAGCCGGTGCCGATTACGCCACTTACATCATGCTGCGCTTGCCGTTAGAGGTGGCTCCCATCTTCAAGGATTGGCTCCTGCGCCATATGCCCGATCGTTACAATCGTGTGATGAGCCATGTCCGCGCCATGCGCGGTGGCAAAGATAACAGCGCCAATTTTCACGAGCGGATGCGCGGTGATGGCCCTTATGCCTGGCAAATTGATCGTCGCTTTCAGATCCAAAAGAAAAAGTCCGGCCTGTATGGCAAGCCATCAAAATTACGACGCGACCTGTTCATCAAACCAAAGGGTGGCGGGGTGCAATTGGCGTTGATCTAGCACAGCACATTGCCAGCATCTGGACACGGGCAGCCATTCCCCGGTAGCTGCTGCCATGGACCTGTTTCGCTTCCCCCCACCAGAGGCTTTCCTGCGGCCCAGCGTCGGCAAAAACGGCAAGCAAAACGTAGCCGATTTTAGCGTCGAAGACCGCCTTCGCCGTGCTGGTTTCGACAAAGTTTGCGGCGTCGATGAAGCTGGTCGCGGACCACTGGCTGGTCCGGTGGTCTGCGCCTGCGTTGTGTTGGACCCCGACAATCTCCCCCCAGGCCTCAATGACAGCAAACAAGTGTCCCCAGCCACAAGGCGGAACCTCTACAACAGGATTTGCCGCGAGCACGCGGTGTCGATTGCAACTGCCTCCCCGACAACCATCGATCGGCTGAACATCCGCTCAGCGACGCTTGCCGCCATGACAAAAGCAATATCTGCACTCCCGGCGCCTGTGGATGCTGCGCTCATCGATGGCAATGCCCTCCCGCCGCCGCCAGTGCAGGCCCCGTCGCTGCCCATGTGGGCCATGATCAAAGGCGATGGACGATCCGCCTCCATCGCCGCCGCGTCTATAGTCGCCAAAACGGTACGCGACGAACTGATGGCCCAGGCGGATCTGCGATGGCCTGAATATGGGTTCCGGCGGCACATGGGCTACCCCACTGTTCAACACCGGAACATATTGGCGAGGATTGGCCCGTGCCCCATTCACCGCAAAAGTTTTGCGCCGGTTAAAGCCGCGCTGAAGAACCTGGCCCGCACATGAAAAAGGGGGCCAGCGGCCCCTGATCTTGCCGCCCAGGTTTTGGAAGCAGTTCGAGATCGCAATGGCGTTGATACAACCCTTGTCGACGATGTTCTGCT
>JBCBZX010000070.1:0-11647 GCA_039815105.1 Pseudomonadota bacterium | reverse complement strand
CCAGAAGCCGCCGAAACGGTCACGTTAGATAACCCGAACACCGCTAATGGAGGCGACGATGCGGCAACCGCTTAGCATTGAAGACACCTTGCGCGACCTAATCATAGAGCGCGGCAAAGGCTGGCTGGATCATGCCATCGGCGAGCCCCGCAAGTGGGACCAGGTGAGTAACCCACAGCAAGGCGCAGTCCTTAAGGCTTGGGAGATGCAAGTTATCGACGACGCGCACTTACGCCAGTTTGGCACCGAGCCGTTCCGCGAAGTCCAGCTTGCCAAGCGTGAGGCCAGCCAAGGGCCGTGCATTAACAAGGCCAACACCGAGTTTACCGGCGCGGCCCTTGCCATGCACCAGGCGATCACCGAAGCGCAAACCAGTGACAGCGACGGCGGTGCCAAGATCACCTTTGCCGAGCGGGTCAACATTCTCAAGCACGCCAAGCGAGCTTTTATGGCGCTTGTGAAGGTGTTTGCATTTTGCGGGATGCGCAAGCCGCCCGTGCTGCAACTCGACATGTTCAGGGGCAAGTGATGAGCAGACAGAATGAAGCGACAAGCGCGGGTGGGGTCGGTTTCTTTGGTCTTCTAGCTTTGCTCTTTATTGGACTAAAGCTCGGTGACGTTATTCAGTGGTCATGGCTGTGGGTGCTTTCTCCGCTGTGGCTACCCATAGCCTTTGGCCTTTTAATAATGGCTGTCGGCTTGTTGATGGTGGGGGCTTACTGCCTGATTGAGCGGCTGATCAAATGAGCGTTGTTCTTGATCTTCCATATCCACCAAGCGCTAACCGTATCTGGCGCATCTCCGGTAAGCGGCAATACAAATCGCAGAAGTACCAGCTATGGGAGGCAGACTGCTTAGCGGCGGCTGTCGATCAGGGCGCTTACCCAGCCCACACGTGGGGCGGCCCGTACATGCTGACCATCGAGGCGTTCAGGCCAGACCGTCGCAAGCGTGACCTCGATAACATTATCAAACCAATCGGCGACCAGTTACAGCGGCTTGGAATAGTCGCAGATGACTGCAACGCCATGATTATCACCGCGCTTTGGTCTGCCGAGAAAGGCGATGGCGTGCGCGTAACAATGGAGCCAGTGACATGAAAGGTTTGACCCAAGCGCAAAGCGATCTTTTGCACTTTATCGCCGAATATATCGACAAGCACGCTGGTGTGTCACCAACGCTAGAGGAAATGACAGAGCATCTGGGCTGCCGGTCAAAGGGTCACGTTCACATGATCTTGCGTCATCTAAGGGATCGCGGGTTCGTCACGAACAAGCCGTTTTGTGCACGCTCTTGGACGATTGTTACTGAAGAGCATGCCGTTGACTTAGATCGCCTGACGCACCTGCACCAGGTTTGCGATGCAGCCGAACGCATGCTCGGCAACCGCAATATAATGTTCGACGATGGCGACAGTGGAACACCTGCCAGCAAGGTTGTGATTGAGGTGAATTCAACCGGCTTGTGGGATTTGCACTTCGCCATTGATCAATTCCGTGCTTGGCAGAAAGACGGCAAGCAGGGGGCCGCATAATGCAGGCTTTATCTCATTACGCCTTGACAGCTCAGCGCCAAACAGACAGCTTAGTTTCGCACGTCAGAAATGGGCGTGCCGGGATTGGCGTCCCGCACATCACAAGGCGCTCGACAACCGCGCCCTCATTGCGCGGTTTTTCTATGGTCGAACGTTCGGGGGCACCTTTGGGTGCGCCGGTTCCTTGTGACGGTTACGCCAACCCCGTTCGTTCGACCACCAGTAATTGGCGTTGCTTGTGGTCGCTTAATGACAATCACAAGGAGCCTCACATGCAGAGCGCTAAAACCCAAATTGCATCTTCAAACATCACTGTCGACGAGCTTGATGAACACGGCCTGAGCCTTGAGCGCCTACGTTCAATGGCCAGCACGCTAGATATCATTATCGGCGTGCCAAAGCATAAGCACGTGTCGCTTGAGCTTCTTGAGGCAATACAAGAGGAGCTAGAGAGCGCATGCCAAATGGCATGGAAAATTAGCGCTGAGCTTTCTGCATATGCCGAAGATAAGCGGGGTGATGAGTGATGAACGGTGGACTAGTTCTTTTTGATCGCAGCCTCTTTGACCATCCTCTCTGGCAAAAACAGGCGTTTCACGAGGCCTTGGCATGGGCCTGGCTTTTCTCTCACGCATCATGGAGGCCTGTGCGCATTAGGAGCGGAAAGGCTGTCGTCAGCTTGGATCGAGGGCAGCTTAGTTATAGCACCCGGTTTTTAGCTCAGCGCTGGTGCTGGACACAATCGCGCGTTGTCCGGTTCATTAAACGACTAGAAAACGACGCAATGATCGAAACACAAAACGTTTCAGGTCAAGTCGTCATAACTATCTGCAACTACGAGCGTTTTCAGGACTTCCGAAACTATCGCAACTCACAGGGCAACTCAGCAACCGGTTCAGAAGCAACTCAGCAATTGGTTCAAAGCCAACTCAGTACCGGTTCAGAAGCGGTTCAAATAAGAACACCAGATAACACCAGAATAACACCGGAAGAAACACCAGATAAAAATAGATCGTCCAGCAAGGCGGATGATTTGTTCGATGACTGGTACCAGCACTACCCACGCAAAGCAGCAAAGGGGCGAGCAAAAACAGCTTACGCCTCAGCTCTGAAAAAAATTGATCATGAAACGCTGGTGAGCGCCGCTAAGGCCTATGCCGAGCATGTCAAGCACACCGACAAGCAGTTCATCAAGCAGCCTGCAACATGGCTGAATGGCGAATGTTGGGATGACGATTTGGCCAGGGACGGCCCTACTTTCGAAGAGTGGCAGCCGACCGAAGCAGATAATCATTTCAATCGCACAATGAGCCTAACTGATGAGCAAATTTCAGACATCTACAGCGCCCTTAAGGACCGACAAATCGCTTCGGGTAATCCAAGAAAACCCTCAGAGCAGTGGGCTTCAATCTGGCGTGATGAAGTACGACGCCGACAGCGCTTTTCGCCTAAACAAAACGCTCCAAGCCACCATGAAATCGGCCAATGGGTTGCAAGTCAGTACCGAAACTAATCCAGACTATGAAGTCACTGGATACAAAATTTCAGGGTGTGTGGACGCTGCAAAGTCATTGCTGGCAGAGATCAACCAGCACCTTAAGCCAGCAGACCCAGCATTGATTGGCGAGCAACTGACCTTGACTGATGCAGCAACTAGCGGGCGCGGCGCTGATCCAACCAATGTCGCATACCGCCACAGGGCATTTATCGAGGGTTTGATGGACTTCCCTGAGGACGTGATCATGTCAGCGTTTGCGCGTTATCGCGCGGTTGAGAATTGGCAGCCATCAGTGGCGGAGTTGCGAGAATATTGCTGGCGAGACTACAAGCGCCGCGATTTGATGGCTGGCGCTCTGCGGAGGATGATCAATGAAGCCGACACCTGAACGCTTGCGCCACAGCGAGGGCGGCTTAACCCTCGTCATGTCAAAGGATGCATCCGGCAAGGTTGTGTCTGGGCAGATTGTCGATGTTAAGGGCCAGATCGGTGTTCCGGCGGGCCGGGTGCGCTCTACCGTCGAGGTGATGCACGATAACGGCACGCTAGACGACCGCGAGTATGAGGCGGCCTGTCAATTTGCGGAAGAGTACCAACGCGCCATGCGCAGCCAGGACCGGGCTATTGACCCATCGCATGTGGGTGGTGGCACGTGGTCTAACGCGGCCATTGTGGCCATGTGTGATGCTAGCGCGACCATCACCCTATGCGCCAATATGCTGGGCGGTTGGACGAGCCCGGACGGGCGTCTAGCGGAGTGGGTGATAGGCCAGGAATACACGCTGGCAGATTTCTGCAAGTTGGAAGCGATACACCGAAGCACCGGGCAGCGTCGGCTAAAGGCGCTGTGTGAAAAGCTAGCAGATTATTGGCGCATCACATGAAGATCATCGACCGACGCCGCTACTATGCACAGAAGGCCAAAGAGCTTGACGAACGTGCTTGGCAAGAGGGCTGCGCTATTAAGCAGGGTGTGGCCGAACATTACAAGCAGTTAGCGGCAATGGATGAGCCGCCGGTGCCGTTTTAACTAGATATAGTGGTGGTTCACTTTTTGTGCTCACCAGGTGTTGACACGCGCAACTAAGTGGTGGTATAAGTTCTAGTATAGCGACTACGTGACAGTGTAGCGCTAATGCGGATCGCCTTCGGGTGCTTGCCCACTACCCAGTGGCCGCGAAAACTGGGAAAGTTAACAACACCGCCCGCGCCTCGGACCATTAACCGCAATAGCGGGGTACAAGCGAGCATAGGGCGGTTTTTTTGAGCTGGCAAGGACGTGGCCGCTTTGCGGTTTCCCCTCCAGCATTTAGGGGAAGGCTCGCTGTAAAAGGCGGGCTTTTCTATTTGTCAAGCCCTCGCCACGTACCAAACTGTCACCGGATGGTGCGCGTGTCCAAAGCCTCGGAATAGGGCGCGGTGAGGCAAATATAGTCGACGCTCCACCGGTCGTCGGCTTTGCGCACTCGTCCTGCAAGATGATGTACCAACGGTTCCCCAGCATCGGGCGCAAAAGCTGGGGCAAGTTTACGAGGCTGGTTGCGACCCCTGAATTAGGCGGAGTGCACCTGCTTGCGGGGAGTGCGTCGTTAGCACGCCGGTACTGAGGTGCCGCCCCGCGTCAGTTTATGACGGCACGCGCCGGACCAACCCCGAGGCATCTTTAGGTGCCAGCGCTCTTAGCAGCGTGGATCAGGGGCCGGGGGCCGTCACCAGTTCCTGCCCGTGCCGAACGGAGTTAGTGCCACTAGCCAGCTTAGTAGGTGCGGGCGGAGCCTTATTCAGCTGCTGTAGCTTAATGGTAGAGCGGGCCGCTCATAACGGCCTGGGTCTGGGTTCAACCCCTAGCGGCAGCACCACTTTTGGAGCCAAGCCATGATGCTAGACGAGACATTCGTAAAGATACTCATCACGCTTATTGTGGCTGCGATTATGTCAGTCGGCTTCGGTATTGGCTGGCTGGTCTTTGCTTAATGAGTAACGAAGTCGGCCCAGCAGAAATCGATTACGCGCCCGGCTACGAGCTGATTATTCCTTTCGACGCCGCCTATGGTGACCCTTTAGCCCGGCCCGACTGGTCTACCTACACCGTCACTGCAAAACTGCGGTCCCGGGACTACGATTTAGACCTGCCGTCGGGCCAGGTGACTGTCGAAAGCATGCCAGTCTTCGAGACGCCTGGCACCACCACCGGTAGCAAAATTAGCTACGACATCCCGGTCATCACCCTGACGGCGGCCAATACAGCAGAAGTTCGGGGGCAGGCGGCTAAGTTGTTTGTGGAGGTGGCGGCGAGCGGGTCCGAACCGGCGTTGCAGATGACGGCTACGCTGGTCGAGCAAGAAAGTCCCGAGCCGCTGTAATGTCAGACATCGTGGTTACGGTTCTTAGCACTGACGTGACAGTCACGGGCGGCTTTGTCGCGCCTGTGTCAGTGACGGTGCCACCAGTCGCCCCGGTGGTTATATCAACGCCAGCCAGCGTTGGGCCAAGAGGGGCTGCTGGTGAGAGCGCACCGATCACGTTCGAGAGCGTCAGCCAGAACCTGTTGCAATACCCGTATACGCTGAACCGAACATCCGGCGTGCTGACGTCAATCGTTTATGATCTTGGGAGCGGGCAGGCCATTACAAAGACGCTGAACCGCACCGGCGATGTGTTGTCATCGATTGTGTTGTCTGGTGACACCCCGGATGGGATCAGTTTGACCAAAATGCTGGCGCGCGATGGCGACGGTGTTCTGACCGGGATTACATACTCATGAGGGCCTTTCCGGTTCCGCAAGGCGGCAGTGGCGGTGTCAGCCAAGACGAAGTGAACACAACAGCCGAGGCCTTCGCCAGCGTGTTCGATGCTCGCCGAGTGGCGGGCGGTGGCGTGCTGGGCGGCAGTCCCGGGTTAACAACACATCTCGTACTGCAAACGACCGATGGCAAGGTGCAGATCGGGTCGCTTGGCGATGGTAATGTGGTCGAAATATACACTACCGGTGCTGATTTTCTTGCGGGCAATATTAAGAGCCGTTTGTTTCTGTCTGACGGCGAAATCCATGTGGAAGATGGTTTAAGCGCAGGCTCCGTCATCACCACAAGCCGGGGCATCGGCGGGGCGTCTGGTAATCAGGACGGAAGTAATGAAAGCCCGATGCCGTTAGCACCACAGGCCTTTGCCGGTCGACAGTTTTTCTTGTTCGCTTTTCGTAATTCATCGGGCGGCGATGGCACTAACCGAGGTGAAGTTTATGCGGGGACCTTTGCTGTGGCAGCAAGGGTCTGGCTGTATAATGGTGCCGGGACGACGATTGTTGATGGCCCTTACGATCTGCCGCCCTATACCGTTCAAACCATGTTAACCAACGCCAACTCTGAATTTCAGGTGGTGGCCACGCAAGATGTGGCCACGGGGGTGGCCGCCGCGATGAGCGTAACCGCACCGCGTTTTTATGACATGCGCTTGGTGCCGCCTCCCGCAACCGAATTGATGGGGCAAAATCGAAATGGCCGCCTGTCGGCTCTTTATGACAACACGATATTCTATTGGTATCGGCGCAATGGCGAAATGGGTCGGGTCACGGTCTCGCCTGGTAGCCCTGTCAGCATTTACACGGGCACTATTAACGAGCTGGGTGATGTCTTTGATATCAACAGCGCGCCAACGCCCGCGACCGGCGGCACCTTTACTCTAACTGTTAATGGCGAGACCACAACAAGCATTCCGTTTGACGCCACCTCGGCACAAGTGGCCGCCGCCTTAGCGGGATTGGCCAGCTACGGTGCGGATGATTTCAAAGTATACATGGCCCGCGGCGACCAGATGTCAGACGCCAATGCCTATATGCGAATTGAGTGCCTTGGCGCATTGGAGCGCGTTAGCGGTTCGCCATCGATAGATACGGCTGGCCTAGTGGGGGCGCCCCACGGCCTGAACGTAAAACAGCAAGGCAATCAAGCCGCCAATGCCGGTAGTGATGCTGACTATGGCAGCAATGGCGCCACGCTGTGGTTGGGCACTGGACCCGGCTCTTGTTTATCGGGTGCTGATGGCCAAGGCCTGGAGGCCAGCTACTTCCAAGACCCAGCCACTTTCGCCCAAGAGATCGCTCTGCCTTTGGCGGCCCAAACATCGAACAGTGGCCGTACCTCAGGCGTCGCCTTTTGGTCGCGTTATGAGGGTCAGGTCAAGCTGTATAGAGAGGATGGGTCTTTGTACGCCACGCTTAACCTGACCCGCAGCAACGCAGTGAACCATGCCTATGACCAACTGCACCCGGCAGCGGCGAGCATTGTCTTTAATACCGCCAATGGCGAATGGCCCGGCGGGAAAGCGGTGGCCAATGTACCGGTGGGCTGTGTTCTGAATACCGAAGAAAATCAAAACATCGTGCCGAATGGTATCCGCACGGACGCCGACGAAATCGTCATGTTAGGCGTCACAAAAGACGCCACAAGGGCTGAATTTCGCGCTGATGAAGCAAGGATTAATCGGCGTCGAGTGATTGCGGAAGACGGCACCGAGAGCTGGGGACAAACATAGATGGCTGACGAATTAGAATTTACCGGTGACCCGGCCAGTCAGTCTGGTCTGACAGTGATTGCCCGCGTTTATAGCTATGCGGGAGCCCAGGTTGGTGGTGATGTCACCACCAGTGAGGACGGCGGTAGCGAAGCTATCTATACGGGTGATATGCCAAGCGCGGCGGCAGGCGAATATCTGGTACGGTTTTTTGAGGGCACAACGCTGTTAGGCCAAGGCGAGATCATTTGGGATGGCAGCCAAGAGATTACGCTGACGGACATTGCAGCAGCCTTTGGCAGCCTAAACGACGTGTCTGCTGCTGATGTGAATGCCCAGGTCGATATCGCGCTGGCTGATTACGACGGCCCGACCAGAGCGGAGTTAGCGTCAGACGTTGCGTCTATACCCGCAGCGGTTCGCACGAACTTGACGCCGGAGCTTGGCCGCATAGACGCTAATGTCACTAGTCGTCTAGCCGCAGTCGATTACACGACGCCCCCTACGGTAGCCGAAATAGAGGGCGCTTTGTTAAACGAGGGCGATGGGCAACAGCTTATAGACGCCATTGTGTCGGCGATTGGCAACGTCAACGTGGACGAGATTGCCCTGGTGGCTGCCATTCGTGCAGACCTGGAGCGGGTGGGTGGTGCGTTAGACCTGGTACCCACACTAACAGAGATAGAGGGCTCAGCAGCACTGGCTAAGTCAGCCGAGGTAGCAGCCCTTAACGATATAACGGCAGCCGAGGTGTGGTCTGTGGCAGTGCGCACCGTGACCGGTGGTACCATAGATACCAACAACGATATGCGTGGTACCGATAGCGCCTTGCTTGCTAGTGGATACACACCGCCGAATAACACTGACATTGCTGCTATTAAGGCCACCACAGACAGCCTGCCCAGCAACATAGCCACGGTCACTGATGTACCAACGGCGGTACAGAATGCGGCTGCGGTGAGAGCAGACCAGGTAGTAGAACTAGGCCGCATGGACGCGCCAGTCACGAGCAGAGCCGCCGATACCGATGTGGCCAGCATTAAAGAGCGAACTGACAACTTGCCCGATGACCCAGCGTCACAGGCTAAGACTGATGCCAGTATCATCGAGGGTGCTGTATTATAGGGCTAAGCCCACACATTCGACTGTTAAGCAGAAAGGATGATTATGCGTAAAGTTGTAGACGAGCCAGGCCGTACTTACGAGGATGGCGAAGGTAATCGATATCACACAACAATTAAGCGATTTGTAGCGACCTCAAATCAACTGGGTGGAGTCAAAAGGGCCGCTGGTGGCTTTGAAGAGCTGCTGCCTGATGGTCGTACGGTGCAGCCCAAGGGCGACGCTTACGAGATCTTTGAAGACGGCACCAAATTGACCCTGGTGGAATAAATGGGGGCTAATAAAAGGGGCCGCGGTCGGCCTAAATACGAAGCCACCGACAAAGACCGCGACCTGGTAAAGGGCATGGTCATGATTGGTGTTCCACAGGACCATATTGCTAAGGCCTTAGGTATTTCTCCAACGACGCTGACAAAGCACTTTCGCCAGGAGATCGACGGCGGCATGAGCGTGCGGATTGCTGAGGTGGCGAACAACTTGTTTAACATCGCCACCGGTGATGGAGCACAGGCCGTTACAGCTGCGATTTTCATCATGAAGACCCAGGCTGGTTGGAAAGAAACTAGTAAGCATGAGCACACAGGTGCGGATGGTACGCCACTGACGCCAGCGCTCAATGTTACTATTGCCAGTGCGCCGGTTGTAGAGGGCAACGAGGCAGACCTAGAGCGGCCCGTTACTCACTAACATGCACTTAGACCTGTCGCTTCACTATCGGCAGGGCTTGGCGTTTCGGTCGAAGGCTACTGAAATACTGTATGGTGGCGCTGCTGGTGGTGGCAAGAGCCACTTAATGCGTGCCAGTGCGATTATCAGTTCGGCGGCTGTGCCGGGTTTGCAGACCTATTTGTTTCGCCGCAATTACGATGAGCTGATCTCAAACCACATGGAGGGGCCTAGTGGGTTCCCAAACATGTTGGCCCCTTGGGAGAACGCAGGGCTTTGCAGCATCATTCGGTCTAGTCCGCCTGAAATTCGGTTCTGGAATGGATCGAAGATATATCTGCGCCACTGTCAGCATGAAGACTCGGTTTATAAGTACCAGGGCACGGAAATTCACCAGTTGCTCATTGATGAGCTGACCCACTGGAAGGCGCCCATGTATCGCTATTTGCGTGGTCGCTGCCGTGTCGCAGGGCTGGATATTCCAGTCCAGTACAAAGGGCAGTTCCCTCGCATATTATGCGGCGGCAATCCCGGCGGCATAGGCCATAACTGGGTTAAATCGTTTTGGATTAATGGTGCTGATGCCATGGAAATCCGAAAGATGTCTGCGAGCGAGGCCGGGATGCTCAGGCAGTATATCCCAGCTAAGTTGGCTGATAACCCATCACTACTTGCTGGCGATCCGGAATACGCAAGCCGATTGATGTCCCTGGGTGACCCGGCATTGGTTAGAGCCATGCTAGAGGGTGATTGGGATATTGTAGCGGGCGGCATGTTTGACGACATTTGGCGTCGTGATGTCCACGTCATAGAGCCATTCGACATACCCAAGGGCTGGAAGATTGACCGCAGCTTCGACTGGGGCAGCGCCAAGCCTTACTCGGTGGGCTATTGGGCCGAAGCAGACGGTACGCAGCCACAAGGCTTTGACCGGCATATACCCAAGGGCACTCTGTTCCGTATTGGCGAGATATACGGGGCCAAAGGCGAGAACGAGGGCGTCAGGCACACCAACGTAGAGATTGCCAAGACCATTAAGGCTTTTGAGAAGTCTAAAGGCTGGAACGTTAAGCCTGGGCCTGCCGATAGCGCCATCTACGACGATAGCGGCGGCAGCTCTATTGCCGGAGACATGGAGAAGGAGGGTGTTCGGTTCACGCCGTCGCAAAAGGGCCCAGGATCCCGCAAGCAGGGTTGGCAGCAGTTACGCAAACGCCTTAAGGCGGCGACTGAACCGGTTATGGAAGAGCCCGGGCTGCTCGTCTTCAACACGTGTAAGGAATTTATTCGCACGGTACCGGTGCTGCCGCGAGATGAGCGGGACCCCGAAGACGTGGACACCGACGCTGAAGACCATATCGGCGACGAAACCCGATACCGACTAACGAAAGTGAAGCGCACCGTGAGCACAGGCAAAGTCAGTGGCATCTAGCGACGTCAAAACTCAGCATCCCGAATACCTGTTGAACGTTGGCAAGTGGCGCAAAATGCGCGACGTGCTGGCTGGCAACCAGGCTATACAGGCAGCGGGTACCACATACTTACCAATGTTGAGCGGTGAAGAAGAGAGCCAATATGCAGCTCGTAAGGGCAGGGCAGTGTTTTACGATGCTACCGGCCGGACGCTTGAGGGTTTGAGCGGCATGGTGTTTCGCATTGACCCGCGGATAGAGCGAAATGGCCTGAGTGAGTTGCAGCTTTCGGACATGGACCAGCAAGGCAACAGCCTTCAGTCTATCGCTAAACGGGTGGTCAAAGAATGTCTGTCGGTTGGCGGCCATGTTTTACTGGTCGACTACCCAGAGGTGCAAAACACGGATTTGACGGTGGCCCAAGCCGAAAGCCAAGGGGTTCGCCCGACGATCCAAAGCTATACCCGTGAAAGCCTGATCAACTGGCGCTCAGAAGTGCAAAACGGCGAAGAGGTTGTCACGCTGCTTGTGTTTAAAGAAGAGCGGGCTGTTGAGAACACCAGTGATGAGTTCAGGCATGACAAAGAGGTTGTTTACCGGGTCCTGCGGCTTCGGGATGGCGTGTATACCAGTCAGCTGTACATTCAGCCAAAAGAAGGCACGATAATCGTCGAAGACGAGGTGGCACCGCGTCAGGGTGACAGCGCTCTTGCGAGAATTCCGGTGGTTTTTATCTCGCCTGAAGATTTGCGGCCCAAGATACGGCCATCACCGCTTGAGTCTTTGGCAGACTCGTCGATGACGGTAAACGTGAACTCGTAGGGCTGCTCTCCGAACTCGGCCATGACCGGCTTGGTCAGCGCTTCGATGTACGCGTTCATCGATGGGTCATCGCAAACGTTG
>JBCBZX010000383.1:0-2730 GCA_039815105.1 Pseudomonadota bacterium | reverse complement strand
CACCACCGACCACATCAGCCCCGCCGGCGCCATCAAGGGCGATAGCCCTGCTGGCAGCTATCTGCAAGGCAATGATGTAGATAAGGCCGACTTCAACTCCTACGGCTCACGCCGCGGCAACCACGAAGTGATGATGCGCGGCACCTTCGCCAACATCCGCATCAAAAACGAAATGGTTCCTGGCGTGGAAGGCGGCTACACCGTCCATGTGCCCTCAGGCGAACAGATGTCCATCTACGACGCAGCCATGCAATACCAAGAAAGCGGCACACCGCTGGTCGTCATTGGCGGCAAAGAATATGGTACCGGCTCCTCACGGGACTGGGCAGCCAAAGGCACCCGCCTGCTTGGCGTGAAAGCCGTCATCGTCGAAAGCTATGAGCGTATCCACCGCTCCAACCTCATCGGCATGGGCGTGCTGCCCCTGCAGTTCCCAGAGGGCGTAAGCCGCACCACCATGGGGCTGACAGGCGATGAAACCATCGACATCACCTGCATCTCCAGCGGCCTAGAACCCCGCCAAATGGTCACCGCCACCTTCACCCGCAAGGACGGCACAAGCGTGACCCAAGAGCTGCTCTGCCGCATCGATACAGCTGATGAACTCGACTATTACAAAAACGGCGGCATCCTGCACTATGTGCTGCGGCGCTTGGCTGCATAGAACGCACCCTCATACGTCATTGCCCGGCTTGACCGGGCAATCCACGGCTGACATCAAGCTAGACCTTGCCATGGACCCTCCGATCAAGTCGGAGGGTGACAGGTGGCTTTGGATATATAGGGGACGTTGTCACTGAACTCTGGTTCGTCGACAGAGCCAATTGGTTTTTTGAAATCGGATGGATAACTCAAGATTACATCGACCTTGCTGCCATCTATGTCATTTAAAAGCTTGGCAATGTGAGTTAGCTCACAGGCGACGTTGACCATTCTAATCTGAAGTGAAGCCCCTTCTTCAACTGCAAAGTTGTATTCTCCAGAGCTGTCGGACTGTATATCTGCACAAAAAGAATAAGTGCCCATTGTGAAGACATGTCCGTTCTTGAATAATCCTCCTTCAACAAACAAATCGATCTGGATAGAGGCGCGCGGGACAGGATCTCCTGTTGCTTCATGAACGACAATACCTTGAACTGACAGCGTTTCCCCTTGAGCGCATGATGACAACACCGTCTGAGCGATGATTAGCGTTAGACAAGAACAGACTTTGACGATCATATTCTGCCCCAGCGGCATCCGGACAACAGTCTAAGTTATGTGCCTATTCTACGTAAGCAACTTTAAGGCTTAGAGCGAGGCGGGTGTGTTTGTCAGAAGCATCAAAGAGATGACCATCCTGAGTTAGTGAGCCAAATACTCCACCATGCCCTCCCTCCGCCTATTAGACCCAGCCAAAGACGCCCCAGCCCTCCACGACATTTTCGGCGATGACGATGCGTGCACCTATTTGCTGGAAGGTGCGACCACGTCAGTAGCGGAAACACAGGCACTGCTAGAGCGCTATCAAGAGAGCTCCTCGCCCACCACATGGGCCATACTGGATGATGACGGCACCGTGGCTGGGCGGGTGACGCTTTTTAGCAAGGATGGCGGCTGGTCTGAAGAGACGGGCTATGTGCCCGGCAAAGTGTGGGAGCTTGGCATTATGATGTGTCCGGGCTTTCAGGGCCGCGGGCTTGCCTTTGCTGGCTGCTGTGAGGCCATCGACATTGTTGACGACGTGGCCAAGCCGCGGCGCATCACGTCTGACATTGACCCGGACAACACTGCCTCTATCCGCCTGTGCGAACGCCTTGGCTTCTGCTATGAAGGGACGTTGCGCAACCTTTGGCATACCCATATCGGCGTGCGCGACACCTATATGATGAGCCTTACATCGGGGGACAAACGGCCATGGCGCAGCACGATTTCACCATAGTTCAGCCGCAAGGCACGCACTTAGCGCAGCTCAATGTGGGCAAGGCGCGCGGGGCCTATGACGAGGCGGTCATGCAGGGTTTTACCTCCATGATTGATACGGTGAACGGCATTGCCAAAGCCTCGCCCGGCTTTGTGTGGATGCTGGAAGGCGATGCCGGCGTTGGCGCCATGGATATTCAAACCACCGCGGACCCCCTGTTCCTCGTGAACCTGTCCGTGTGGGAAGACGCCTCCTCCCTCGAAAACTTCGTTTGGAATGGCCTGCATGAGCGCATGTACCAGCAAAAGGCCAAGTGGTTTGAAGCCATGAGCGAGGCGCATTTCGTGATGTGGTTTGTGCCTGAGGGGCACCAGCCAACGCCGCAGGAAGCGCTCGGCCGGCTGGACCAATACCGCGCGCAGGGCAATAGCGACGCCGCCTTTGGCTGGGACGCGCTGCCCCATGTGCAGCAATGGCAAAACAAACGCTGCGGCTAAACACACGATAATGCGCGAGATGATTGACTGCGCGCAGGTGCCGCCTGGCAAGCGCCTCGCCTATTGGCAGGAACAGGTCGGCGGCTTGTTTCCGCAAGCGCAAGTCTCCATGGCAGACCCAGACGGCTTTGAAGGCCGCATTGCCTGGCGAGACTTCGGCCCCCTGGTGATTGCCGACCTGCGCTCTGTCGCCCAATGCGTCACACGTTCACGGCAGGATGTGGATGCAGCCCGCGCGGACGTGTTTGAACTCAACCTGCAAATCGCCGGGGAAGGCCTGCTCACCCAGTGTGGGCGCACGGCCATTACGCCGCCTGGCACCTTCACGCT
>JBCBZX010000322.1:0-3505 GCA_039815105.1 Pseudomonadota bacterium | reverse complement strand
GAGCTTCATCCAGATCGTGTGTGATGAAGACAATGGTTTTCTTCAACTCGGTTTGCAGTTGTAACATCACGTCTTGCATGTCTGTGCGGATCAGAGGGTCGAGGGCTGAGAAAGCCTCGTCCATGAGCAACACTTCGGCGTCGGTTGCCAGCGCACGGGCCAGGCCCACACGCTGCTGCATGCCACCGGACAGTTGCGATGGGTAGTGCTCCTCAAAACCTGCAAGGCCGACGCGATCAATCCAGCGCTGGGCACGGGAATGGCGCTCTGACTTTTCAACCTGCTGAACTTCCAACCCATACTCGACATTGGACTGCACCGTGCGGTGCGGCAGAAGGGCGAACTTTTGGAACACCATTGAAATTTTGCTGGCGCGGAACTTGCGAAGCTCTTCCGCCGACATGTTCAGAACGTCCACACCATCAACCACAACCTCACCAGCCGTTGGCTCGATCAAACGGTTGATGTGCCGGATCAGTGTAGATTTGCCTGACCCTGAAAGACCCATCACCACCTGAATGCCATTTTCCGGCATGTTCAGATTGATGTTCTGGAGGCCCAGCACGTGGTTGTGCTGCTCCAGAAGTTCGGGCTTGCCCATACCATTTCGCACATGCTCCATGGCGGCCTGCGGCGCATCGCCAAAGATTTTGTACAGGTTCTTAATTTGAATCCCGCTCATACTCAGTGACCCTTTTTGCGGTGCGTTTGTAGGCGCTCACCATATGCCTGGCTGGCGCGGTCGATAATGATGGCGATGATCACGATGGCGGCGCCAGCGGAAATGCCCATGAAGAAGAACTGGTTGTTAATGGCTTTGAGGACCGGCAATCCAAGTCCAGGTGCGCCCACCAGAGCTGCAACCACAACCATGGCCAAGGCCATCATGATGGTCTGGTTCACGCCCGCCATGATCGTTGGCAGAGCCAATGGCAGCTGAACATTGGTCAGCTTTTTCATCCGACTGGAACCAAATGCGTCAGCGGCTTCCAGAACTTCCTTATCCACCAAGCGGATGCCTAGATTTGTCAGACGAATGACCGGCGCAATCGCATAGATGATAACGGCGATAAGGCCCGGCAGTTTGCCGATGCCAAACAGCATGATCACCGGGATCAGATACACGAAACTCGGCATTGTTTGCATGACGTCCAGAATCGGATTGGCGACGGCCTGGGCACGCCGAGATTTTGCCATAAGGATGCCTATCGGAATGCCAATGACAATGCAGGTAACCGTTGCTGTCAGGATCATGGCTAGGGTGCGCATGGAATCTTCCCAAAGATCGAAATAACCGATGAGAAGGAGGCCAGCGACTGTGCCTGCAGTAAGGGTCCAGCGGCGCGAGGCCAGATAAACAAGTGCGGCCAGTGCCAATATCACAAGTGGCCATGGCGAGTTGAGAAAGAGCCGCTCGAAATAGATCAGAAACAGCCGAACCGGCTCAAGCGCCGTTTCAAAAGCTTCGCCCCAAGTGCCCGCAAACGACTGAAAAGCGCTGTCCACGCCCCTGCGCAACTCGCGCAACATACCCCGTTCCATCGACGGGAATTCGAAAAGCCAATCCATAAAGTAAGTCCCCCAGACTTATCTGCAGCGAGCCACGTTAGCTTTCAAAGACTGGCCGCGCATATAAAAGCGGCGCGAAGTTGCCTTCGCGCCGCGCTTTACAAAGGCTTAGCCTTTGATTTTTTCCGCCACCTCAGGCGAGACCCATTGAGTCCAAACGTCCTCAAAGTTCTCGATGAAGTACTCGGCGCCGTCTTCATTGGTGCCTTGCTCGTCGGTCATCCATGCAAGAACTTTACCAACTGTCGCGTTATCCCACTGACGTGTCTTGATGTAGTCCATAGCGATCGCATTCTCTTCTGCGAACTCTTTGGTCACAACCGTGAACACTTCGGACTTCGCCCAAGCATTGATCTGTGGGTCTTCGCAGTCAGCGACGGCTGTGCACGCGTCCCACTGTGCTTTGTCGTGGGGCACTTCACGGTCGAGGCGAACCATGTCGAACTTTCCGAGAATGGCTGTTGGCGCCCAATAGTAGCCGATCCAGCCTTCTTCGCGGGCAAACGCCTTGGCGATAGAGCCGTCAAGACCTGCAGCAGAGCCGGAGTCAACGAGTTCCCAGCCTTTGTCTTCGGCGCCATGGGCACGATACAGATTGCCGGTGGACAACTGGCAGTTCCAGCCCGACGGGCAGTTGAACAGGGCGCCCTTGGATGAATCTTCAGCGCCGGGGAACAGCTCTGGCTTCGCCAATGCCTGCTCTACGGTGGTGATGTTGTGCTCGTCAGCGATGTAACGTGGAATCCACCAGCCTTCGAGGCCGCCCTCAGAAAGGATCTCGGCAGCAATCACAAGCGAGCCTTCTTCAGCGGCTTTGTCGAGAGGTGTACGAACAGCGTTGACCCATAGCTCTGGGGCGATGTCGGGCTCACCTTTTGAGTTCATCGACGTAAAGGTGGGCATGGTGTCACCGGTAACGGTTTCCACACTGCAGCCATAGCCTTTTTCCAGGATCAGCTTGTCGACTTGAGCTGCAACGCCAGCGGACGCCCAGTTCATTTCAGCAATTGTTACGTCGCCGCATTCGCCCATCGCGTTTGCGCTACCTGCGACGGCAAAAAGAGCGGCACTTGCCATAAGGGGCAAAAGTGTCTTCTTCATTCGAATATTCCTCCAGATGTCTGTGCCGCGCTCGGATAGCGCAGCTTTCAGATGGCCCAAGCGTACCCATGAGGTCTTGGAAGTCAAACGCCTGAAGGATAATGCGATGCGGGGTTTTCAACCGGAAGCCAGCTTTCCCTTACGTCGCGATTAGCGCCGTGAATGTGTCGCAGGTACGATAGTGCCGCTTGAGGAAAAATGCAGTGCAGCAGGATTTGGACGAGATATACGAACAGGGCTTGGCCCATCAGGCAGCTGGAGAGCGCGAAGAGGCCATAGCTGCATTCAAAAAATGTTTGGAATTGGACTCACAGGACCACGGCGGTGCCGCCATTCGGTTGGCCGCTTTGGGAGGCGCGCCATCGCCCCAAGCCGCGCCGGTGGCCTATGTCGCGACATTGTTTGACCAGCACGCCGAAGAATTCGACGACATTTTGGTCGGCCAGCTGGAATATAATGTGCCTTCACTTCTGCGCGAGCGGCTTGATGAATTGGGTCTGGCCCGCGCGTTCAATCGGTTCCTGGACCTTGGTTGCGGCACAGGCCTTGCTGGTGAGGTCATGGAAGACCTGTGCGACGAGCTAGTCGCAGTCGATGTGAGCGAGGAGATGGTCACAATCGCTGCAGAGCGCGGCTGTTATGATGATTTATATGTCGCTGAAGCGGTCAATTTCCTTGGCAATACAGATGAGGAGCCATTCGACTGCATTTTGGCCACCGATGTTTTGCCATATATCTGGAGGAAAAGGCGGCCTTCCTGAGCCACGGGCAGAAACAGTGGCTTGAGATCGGGATGCTGCTCATTCAGGACCCGGAGCTTTTGATGCTGGATGAG
>JBCBZX010000416.1:0-2265 GCA_039815105.1 Pseudomonadota bacterium | reverse complement strand
GTGATTGAAGAAGGCGCACAGCTCGTGTTCGAGACCGAGCAGGAAACGCCCTACACTATGGTGGGCCACGTTACCTCATCGTACTGGTCTGAAAATTGCGAGCGGTCCATCGCCATCGCAACATTGGTCGGCGGCATGGACCGGCTGGGCGAAACAGTTTGGGCCTCAAAACTCGACGGTACGGAACTGAGTTTCATTGAAGCCGAAGTCTGTTCGCCAATCTTCTTTGATCCCAATAATGAGCGCACCAATGGTTGATCTTTCTTCTGAACGTGCTTTGCCCCTGGGCCAAAAGCGCCTTGCCAATGAAAACGCCTACATACGCGCCGCGCCGCCAGCCGCCCGCGCCAGCCTTCGCGCCCATGGCGACGGCGTACAATTACTGGAGGCCGCGCTGGGTTTCGAGTTGCCCAACGCGCCCAAGGCGACGACCGAACGCAAAAATGTTCACGCCTTGTGGATCGGTCCGGATGAATGGTTTGTCTATGGACCTGATGATCCGGGCTTTATGTCCCGCTTTGATGGCTTGCCAGACAGCGCCGCAGCCGTGGATGTCGCCCACCGAAACACCGCCATCCTGATTTCAGGCTCCAACGCCACCAAGGTGCTGGCGGCGGCCTGTCCCCACGATCTGCGCAATGACAGCCTGCCTGTGGGCGCAGCCACTCGCACCATTTTTGGCAAGGCCGAGGTCATTCTACACCGCACCGGTGAGCAAGACTATCGGCTGGAGTGCTGGCGCAGTTTTAGCGGATATGTGTGGGCACTTGCGGCTGACAGTTTGAAGCTCAACGCCGCCTGATAAAGTAGCTCAATGAACCAGATGCCCGCCCACAGCACCTACGACGTGGTCATCATTGGCGGTGCCATGATGGGCGCATCGGTGGCCTGGTTCCTGACCGACAATCCTGATTTTGACGGTTCCATCCTCATCGTGGAGCGCGATACCACCTACCAGAACAGCTCCACCGCCCACACCAATAGCTGCATGCGCCAGCAATTCTCCACCGCACTGAATGTGCGCATAAGCCAGTTTGCAGCTGAGTTCGTAACCAAATTGCGCGACTATATGGGCGGCGATGAGCGCGTGCCTGAACTGAGCATTCAGAATTACGGCTACATGTATCTGGCCGACACGCCGGAGTTCGCTCAGACCCTGCGTGATATGATTGACGTGCAGCACGCCAATGGTGCGGCCACCGAGATCCTGTCCCCCGATCAAGTCAAGGCGCGCTACCCATTTTACCAGGTGGACGACATCGTCATAGGCTCCATCAACACGGTCAATGAAGGCTATTGGGATTGCCAGGCTGTGCTGGACTGGTGGCGGCGAAGCGCCAAGGAGCGCGGCGTGGAAACGGTGCACAATGAAGTGGTGTCCATCGCCCGCAATGGCGACAAAATCTCATCCATCAAACTGGCATCTGGCGAAACAATTGCATGCGGCCAACTGGTGAACGCAACTGGCCCCCGCGCCGCCTTTACTGCGGCAATGGCGGGCATCGAACTGCCGGTGGAGCCCCGGAAGCGTTTCACCTACATCTTCTCCGCAGAGCGACCGCTGGATCGAGACCTTCCGCTTACCATTGATCCATCGGGCGTACATTTCCGGCAAGATGGTCCGCAAACCTACCTCGCCGGTGGGCATCTTGATGTCGATCCAGCGGTGGCATTCGACGATTTCACCATGGATCATGGTCTTTGGCAGGATCATATCTGGCCGGTCATCGCCACCCGCATTCCGCAGTTCGAAGCCATCAAGGTCACCAGCGAATGGGCGGGCCACTACGCCATGAACATCTTCGACCATAATGCGGTTCTCGGTCCCCATGACGAAGTGTCGAACTTCCACTTCATAAATGGATTTTCCGGCCACGGCCTGCAGCAATCGCCTGCCATGGGACGGGGCCTCGCCGAGTGGATCGCCCACGGGCAATATCGCACATTGGACATGACACCGTTTGCCTACTCCCGTATCACGCGCGGCGAACCACTTATCGAAAAGGCCGTGATCTAATGCCAGCCACCCAAAGCGGCAAACGCTTCTCCCGCCTCGTTCTCACCGGCGCCGCCGGACGCCTTGGATCTCATTTGCGAGAACCGCTCACAGCCATTTGCGATGAGCTTGTGTCGACAGACAAGGTGGATGATCTCGGTAAGCTCTACCCCGGTGAACGCTATGAGACAGCTGATCTAAGCGACCTCCGTGCCATGACTCACGTTCTTGAGGGCGCAGACATGGTCGTGCATTTCGGAGCAATCGGC
>JBCBZX010000166.1:0-6700 GCA_039815105.1 Pseudomonadota bacterium | reverse complement strand
GGCTGCCGGTGTAACAATGCACCGTGGTAACATGTGCTCGGTCAACCCCGAGTTGTTGGTCGAGTGCGCAGAGCAGGGGAGCAATGGCATTGGTGGTGCACGATGCGTTCGAAACAATCCGCTCATCGCCCAGCTGTGCTTCATTGGCACCCAGAACGATGGTCTTCTCGACGGCGTCTGAGGGACCAGAAACGAGAACCGAGCGGGCACCAGCCTTCAGGCCAGCTTCAGTGACCTGCCGGTCCTTCGCTTTTCCCGTGCATTCCAGAACAACATCGACACCGGACAGGTCGAGTTCGCAAATCGACTGTACACGCCATAGCGGTATAGAGATGTTGCCGATTTTTAGCCCATGTTCGGTCGCTTCCACCGGATGCGGATAAGCCCCGAAAACGCTGTCATACCGAAGTAGATACGCGCAGGTGTCGGCGTCGGCAATGTCGTTAATACCAACGATCTCGATTGCATTTGCGTCCTGCTGGAGGACCTGACGCAACACGGTGCGCCCGATGCGGCCAAAGCCGTTGATGAAGATTTTCATGGTGAAGTCTGCGCTGTACTAGAAGTCTACCTCAATGGCGACACCCTTGTCGGCAGCGAGCGCCACCACACTCGCGGCAACCGCCAGATCTTGCAGGCCAACGCCGGTGCCATCGAACAGCGTGATCTCGTCATTGGATGTTCTGCCGGCGTGAGTGCCATTGATGACCGCCCCCAACTGAGCGATGTCGGCCTCGTCAATCAGCCCGCCTGCGATGGCGTGTTGCGCTTCACCAATGCTGATGGACTGAGCCACCTCATCGGTGAACACTGTCGCGCGCTGCACAAGGGCGGCCTCAACCTCCTGCTTACCCTTGGTGTCGGTTCCCATACACGCAATGTGCGTACCTGGTGAGACATGCTCGGCCATCAGGGACGGACTGAACGCTGAAGTGATGGAGATGATGACATCTGCAGCCTTCATGCCATCAAGCCCCACCGCCTCAAAAGGCAGGCCAGCTTCGCTGGCGACTTTCTCAATGTTGGGAAGCATTTCGGGATGATAGTTCCAGCCAATCACCCGCTCGAACGAGCGCTGCTCCAGCGCCGCCCGCAGCTGAAATGTGGCCTGATGACCGGCGCCAATCATACCGATGGTCTTGGCATCCGTACGGGCCAGGTGTTGGATGGAAACCGACGATGCCGCTGCCGTTCGCAGCGCGGTCAAAAGGTTGCCGCCCACCATGGCGCTAGGCTTGCCCGTGTTAGGGTCGAACAGGAAAACCGTCGACTGGTGGTTGATCAACTGGTGCTTTGCCAGATTGTTTGGCCAATAACCGCCTGCTTTCAATCCCAAGGTCGCACCAGCCCTGTCAAACCCACCCTTGAAGCCGTAGAGCGCGTCTTCATGGCCAATGGCTTCGCGCACAACCGGAAAATTGTAAGCGTCGCCCCTGGCCATGGCTGCGAACACGTTCTCCACGGCTTCATAGGCGGCTTCGCGGGTCATTAGGTCCGTGATCTCGCGTTCGGGTACGATCAGCATTGGTGCATCCTTCAATATGTTTGCGGCACCAGCTCATCCGTGCGCGCATGCCATGTTTGGACCGCCCGCATCATGGCCGCCGGCGGTCCAATACACAGGTGTCAGTAGGCTTTGCCGCGGGCCGAGACCGGCCAAAGTTTTTCTACCGTGCCGTTGCGCACGCCGACATACCAATCGTGCACATTGGCGGTGGGGTCACAGTGGCCTGGCACGAGCCGTAGCTTGTCATTGACCCTCAGAACGCCGTCCGGGTCTGCCACCACGCCATGCTCGTCGGAGCATTTGACATATTCCACATCGTCTCGTCCGTAGATAACTGGCAAACCGCTATCAACCGATTGCGCCTTGAGACCTGCATCCACAATCGCTTTGTCAGCTTTTGCGTGGCTCATCACCGACGTGAGAATAAAGAACGCATTTTCCCACTCGCCCTGGTCGATACGATTGCCATCCTTGTCGAGGATGCGGCCATAGTCAGCATCCATGAACGCATATGAGCCGCACTGCAATTCGTTGTAGACGCCGGAATTGCTCTCAAAATAATAGCTGCCGGTGCCGCCGCCGCCCACGATATCACAGTCTATGCCTTCGGCTTTCAGCGCGTCCACCGCGTCTTTCACTTGGGCTATGGCGATGCCAATCTTTGCCTTGCGGTCTTCATAGCTATCCATGTGCTGCATGGCGCCTTGATAGGCTTGAATGCCGGAAAATTTCAGCCCGTCTCCCGCTTCAACGGCCTTGGCCAGCGCCACAACTTCGGGCGTGGTGGTGACCCCGCAACGCCCGGCACCACAGTCAATTTCCACCAGGCATTCGATGGTCGTACCATGGCGAACCGCAGCTTCTGAAAGGTCCGGGATGTTCTCGAGATCGTCCACGCAGCAGATGGCGCGTGCGCCCAGTTTTGGTATGCGGGCCAGTCGGTCGATCTTAGCCGGATCGCGCACTTGGTTCGACACCAGAACGTCCTTGATGCCGCCGCGTGCAAATACTTCGGCCTCGGACACCTTTTGGCAGCACACGCCGACGGCCCCGCCCAACGATTCTTGCAATTTGGCGACGTCCACCGATTTGTGCATCTTGCCGTGCACCCGGTGGCGCATGCCATGGGCTTTCGCATAGTCACCCATTTTCTTGATGTTGCGCTCCAGCGCATCGAGGTCCAGCACCAGAGCGGGGGTCTGAATATCGGCTTCGTCCATGCCCGGAATGGCGGGAACATCGAAGCCGACGTCAAGCGTTTTGAAATCTACAGGGGCGTTCATGTAATTCTCCTTGAGTTCTTGGGACCCGGTTCACTGGATCCACGGCAGACGGTCGAGATCGACATTTCCGCCTGTGACGATGACACCGACCCGCTTGCCAGCGAATCGATCCTTGTTTTTGAGAATGATGGCCAGAGGCACGGCACAGGACGGCTCCATGACGATGCGCAGATGCTTCCAAGTCAGCTTCATCGCGTCGACAATTTCGGCCTCCGACGCCGTGAAGATGTCGCTGACATGGTTTGACACGAAATGCCATGTCAGGTCTTTGAGCGGCACCAACAACCCGTCTGCGATGGTCTTGGGTGCGTCATCGGCGATGATGTGGCCGGCCTTGAAACTCCGGTAAGCGTCGTCAGCCTGTTCCGGTTCTGCCGCCATGATTTCGCAGTGTGGAGCGAGCGTGGAAAGTGTCAGGCATGTGCCGGAAATCATGCCGCCGCCTCCAATGGGCGCGACCACCATGTCGAGGCCATCGGTCTGTTCCATGAACTCTTTGGAGCACGTGCCCTGACCCGCGATCACACGCGGATCATTATATGGGTGCACGAAGTCGCCGCCGGTTTTGGCCTGAACTTCGGCAAAGGTCGCCTCGCGGGAGGTTGTGGACGGTTCGCATTCGGTGATGATGCCGCCATACCGGCGCACGGTGTCTTTCTTGGCCTGTGGCGCGCTGTGAGGCATCACCACATTACAAGGGATGCCTCGCCTGTTGGCCGCATAGCTTAGGCAGGAGGCGTGGTTGCCAGACGAATGTGTAGCGACGCCTTTTCTGGCCTGCTCCTCATCGAGTCCAAACACGGCGTTGGTTGCGCCACGCACCTTGAAGGCACCCGGCTCCTGAAAGTTCTCGCACTTGAAGAACAGGTCTGCCCCGGACATTTCATTGAGATGGGTGGACTGCATGACGGGTGTGCGCCGAATGTGCGGCTTGATGCGCTCATGGGCTGCCAGCATGTCGTCATAGGTTGGGATAATCATAATGGTCTCACTGGGGTTAGGCAGCGTGCTTGGTAAGCAGCATTGGTGATGCACGATAGACCTCTTGGGCAGCGGCCACACCCGATCCCAGCTCAATGTCGAGGCCCAGATCAACCATGCACATTTCGGCCGTCGCAATCCCAGAAAGGGCCATCACCTCGGTGAGGCTGCCCAGATGTCCGATGCGGAAGACCTTGCCCGCCACCTCGCCAAGTCCAACCCCGAATGCGACGCCATAGTTCTCGGCCGCATGGGTGACGATCTGGGTCGCGTTGAACCCGTCTGGCGTGCAAATTGCGCTCACCGTGTCGGAGTAAACGTCCGGGGTCTTGGCGCACAGTTTCAATCCCCATGCGGAGACGGCAGCGCGCACGCCGTGGGCAATCCTGGTGTGGCGATCGAACACATTCTCTAGACCCTCAGCCAGCAACATGCCGCAGGCCTGGTTGAGGCCATTCAGCAGTCCCACCGGTGGCGTGTAGGGATAAGCGCCGTTGGCATAGCCCGCTTGCATGTCGTGGACATCGAAAAAAGTGCGGGGCAGGTTGGCGTGTTTGGTCGCGTCCAACGCCTTCTGACTGAAGCCCAGAATTGCCAGACCGGCTGGCAGCATGAAGCCCTTCTGGGAACCAGTGACCGCAATATCTACGCCCCACTCATCGAACCGGAAATCCATCGAAGCGATGGAAGACACGCCATCGACGAACAAAAGTGCCGGATGCTGCGTTTCGTCGAGTACCCGTCTGATCGCCGCCACATCACTGCGGACACCAGTTGCCGTCTCGTTGTGTGTGACCAGCACAGCTTTGATCTGATGCGTCTTGTCGGCGGCCAGAACGCGTTTGTATTGGCGGGCAGACGCGCCTTCTCCCCAATTTGTTTCGACAATCTGCACATTGAGTGAATGGCGCTGACACATATCGATCCAGCGGTGTGAGAACATGCCGTTGCGAGCAGCCAATACTTTGTCGCCGACACTGAGCGTGTTGGTGAGCGCCGTCTCCCAGCCACCGGTTCCCGTGGAGGGAAATATGAAAATCTCGGCGTCACGAGACTTCATAACCTCGCGGACGCCCGACCGGGCAGGACGAAGCATGTTTCCAAATAATGCAGACCGGTGATCAATCGTTGGCATGTCACAAGCCTTGCGCAGGCTTTCGGGAATATTCGTGGGACCCGGGATGAAGACTGGGTTCTGGAAGCTCATCGTTTTCTCCTCACTGTCTCGCCGACATCGTAGAGGTTGAAGCGGCGCAGCGAAATTTTTTCGAAAACGTTTTTCATTTTGTACCCGGCCGAAATATCCGCCATTTGTCAGGCACTTATATTTTTCATAATGTGAAATCGTCTTTCGTCAATTTTTGAAGGCTCTTTATGAATTCGCAAAATAGTGCTGAAAATCCACCCCGTGCCCTCCGGGGCAGGCCACGCGACTGGCAGGACAAAACCGAGCAGAACACCATCAAATCGCTTGATCGGGCGATGCAGGTTTTCGAATATCTGAGCCATGCATCCGGAAAGTCGCTGAGCGCGCTGGCTGCCGAGACCGGCCAGTCCACGGCCACGGTCTACCGGATTCTCACAACATTGGAGTTGAGGGGGCTGGTGGATTTCGATCCACAAGAACAGGTCTGGCACGTTGGCTCGCAGGCTTTTGTGATCGGATCGAAATTCCTTCGAAGAACGAGTCTGGCGGAACGCGCCCGGCCGGCCCTCAGGCGGTTGATGGAGCAGACCGGCGAAACCGCTAATCTTGCAGTCGAGCGCAGTGGCCAAGTGCTCTTTCTAGGGCAGGTGGAAACGCATGAGACCATCAGGGCTTTCTTCCCGCCTGGCACCCTGTCCGCCATGCACGCGTCCGGCATCGGCAAGGTGTTGCTCGCGCAGATGTCAGAGACACAGCTGGCTGGATGGCTGTCACGCCATGAGTTGGAACAGTTCACCAGGTTCACGGTGCGCACTGCCGAGGGCCTGCACGAAG
Source organism: Pseudomonadota bacterium (assembly GCA_039815105.1). Classification (GTDB taxonomy): domain Bacteria; phylum Pseudomonadota; class Alphaproteobacteria; order Rhizobiales; family Rhizobiaceae; genus JBCBXA01. The sequence continues at coordinate 948 of JBCBZX010000166.1, read as the reverse complement.
AGCTTTCCGCCATCCGTACGAAGGGTTTTGCAATAGATGCGGAGGAGCGGAATCTCGGCATGCGCTGCGTTGCCGCCCCGGTATTTGATTACAATGGAGAGGCAATTGCCGGCATTTCAGTTTCAGGGCCTGTGAGCCGGATGTCCGACGAAGTGTTGGAGGATCTAAGCTCCATCGTCGTCGAGTCGGCGCGGGCTTTAACCAATGCCATAGGCGGTCCAGGCCAGCCCGCTTCTCAAAGGTGATCAGGTGGTGCGGCGATTTTGGAAAACCACGTGATGATGTACGTCTTCTTAGGGTAGACGCTGACATCTGTCCGGGCCGTCAACCTAACGCGCCTGCGGGCGGAAAGTGCGCAGGCACTTACGGTCGCCAGCCTCCACTTAAGCCCAGTCATGGTTGAGCCGATAGGCAGCCTTGCCCTCAAACATGTAAAACCGTGTCCATCCCATGGGTTTCCGCAAACCTGCTCGGTCGATGGCCCTGCACCGACAATCGAATGTTCCCCCAAAAGGGCAGTCGACTGATTGCGATGTCGCCCATCGCGCCCTTGGGCAAGTTTTGGCGTGAGCCGTGGTGCCTTACGGTGCCTTTCGGGAGGCGGGCCCACTTCGATGGTCGTACTGCAAGCGACCTAAGTTGAGCACTCAAGCTTCAGGGTTTTCACACAAAAAGTAGATTTTTCGTCTGACCACCAGGTCCGATACGTCGCGCATGCCGAATGAGAGAGGCTGGTGCAGCCACCACTTGGGTCAATGCCTGTATGCGCAAAGCGATGGCGGGCGCACCAATTTGTTGGTGCCACACGGCAGCACGAGGCGCTCCAATTGTCAGCGTCTGTAAGCGACATGCCCGATGGATTTGTTCCCGTGTTGTTTTGCAACTCCTCTACTGAAGTTGCCCGTCGCATTGAGCGGACCCTGGAAGGTCAGCGGACGGTTGAACATG
>JBCBZX010000460.1:0-1576 GCA_039815105.1 Pseudomonadota bacterium | reverse complement strand
GTTTGGTGCCCAACCTTTATCCGTTGATCATATTTATCTAGATAACCAAAAGAGCTTTGGCGACGTACGAAGAACTGGTGGAGGATTCAATCTATCCTATCGATCGATTTCTGGAATTGGTCAGAATCTAGAGGTATACACACATTATCATAGAAGAGATGGAAAGAGCGGCGTCGTTTCATTGTCTTTATTGCCACAAATTCTTGATAATGGCGTCCACCAACAGGATTGTGGGCAAATGAATGTTCAAATTCTACTAATTCAAAGCTTAGATGCTCGCTTGGAGCGGCCAATTCTGAAACGCGTTTTTATTGATGGCTGCACTAAATCATCAGATCATGAAAAGTACAGCGGCGTTGTCGGAGATATAATTATCCAATAAAGGTTGAGCATGCCTCATCTATATATTTTATTGTAGTATTGCATAACTTCATCCGCACAGTGCTCGGTGGATTCACATTTCAAGTGCGACACCGAGTTGAGTGGCAAAGGCCTCGATTGGCGTTCGGAATCCAAGGCATTTTCGCGGCGTTGAGTTGAGGTTCCATATCACGGCGTCGATGTCGTCGTCCGTGTAGCCTGACAGGCTGGTCTTCCTGGGCAGGTCACGTCGGATCAGACCGTTGGCGTTTTCGATCCCGCCGCGCTGCCACGGGCTGTGTGGATCACAAAAGAACGCCCGCATACCCGTCTTTTCGTGACCGTCCGGTGAAGGTGCTCTGGCGTGATCGTGGTTGTCCCTGCTACGCTGCGTCAGCAGCGTAGCGCCACGGTAGCAACTCGTCCAGTTGTGTGATCTTTTGATCGGCGATGCGGGCCAGCACCCAGGTCAGCCAGGCCTGCGGATCGACATCGTTGAGTTTCGCGGTTTCGATCAAGGTATAGGCGATGGCCATGGCCTTTCCGCCACCCTCGGAGCCTGCAAAAATCCAATTCTTCCTTCCTATGGCCACCGGTTTGACTGCCCGCTCGGCAGAATTGTTATCGAGCGACAGGTAGCCATGGCTGAGATATGGTCGTGCTTTCGGCATGCGTCCAAGCGCGTACCGGATGGCTTGCGCCAACGGGGTTTTGCCGGAAAGTCTGGGTAATTGCGCGTGCAGCCATGTTTCCAGATCGTCGAAGATAGGCTTGGCCTCGGCCTTGCGCACGACGGCCTTTTCCGCTGGCGAGCGACCTCGGATATCCTTCTCGATGATGTAGAGTTCCCGGATGCGGCGGATCGCTTCCTCGGCAATGGCGCTGCCCTGCGCGGTGAACACGTCCACGAACTTGCGGCGGACATGCGCCATGCAGGCCATCTCGTTCGCCTTCTCGTCGCCGAAGAGACCGTTGAACCCGGAATATCCGTCCGCATGGACCCAGCCCTTGTAGCCGGAGAGATGGCTGACGGGGTGCTCGCCTTTGCGGTCGATCGTGAACTGGTACCAGGCGCAAGGCGGCGATTGCCCGGCCCAGGGGGCGTTCATCGCGGACATAGGTCCAGACCCGTGCGGTCCTGGTCTTTTTCCGGCCAGGGGCCTGCATCTTCACCGGGGTATCATCGGCAAAAAGGGTCTCACCCCGACGCACCATC
>JBCBZX010000379.1:0-2770 GCA_039815105.1 Pseudomonadota bacterium | reverse complement strand
GCTGGATGTTGGCACCTCTAAAATCGCCTGTCTGGTGTTGCGCTTTGATGGCACGGAAAAGCTGAACGACACCGATGGTGTCGGTGGTTTGGCGGGGCAGGCGGGGTTTCGCGTGATCGGAGCGGCGACGACGCGCTCTCGGGGGGTGCAGTTCGGGGAAATATCTGCGATGCAGGAAACCGAACGCGCGATCCGAACTGCGCTCAAGGGCGGTCCGGACAGCGATGGGGATGAAGCCGGATCCGGCGATGAGTGGTCACCCCTAAATCTGGCTGCCGAACGCGCCGAGACCCATGGCAACGCCAAGTTTGACCATGAGCAATATGAAACCGTTCGCGACATTGCGCGCTTGCGGGAGCTGGTGTCACGGGCGCTTAACCAAGGCTTTTGGGCCTTTGACCTCGAAACCAATTCACTGGACGCGATGGTGGCCGAGATCGCTGGCATCGCCATCGCGCTGGGTGACAATGAGGCTTTCTACGTGCCCATCGCCCATAAGGTTGGCGAGGGCGACCTGCTGTCCACTGAGGAGCGTGTGGCAGACCAAATCGACCCACGCGAGGCGCTATCAACGATCAAGCCTGCGTTGGAGAACCCCGCGCTGCTGACCATCGGGCTCAATCTAAAATATGACATGCTGGTATTGGCGCAGGAAGGAATATCCGTCGCCGCGCCGGACGACGTGATGCTGATGAGCTATGCGCTGGATGCAGGTCGAAACAATCACGGCATGGACGCCTTGTCTGAGCGGCATTTGGGTCACCAGCCGCTGCCCATCAAAGACCTTATCGGCACGGGCAAGAAAGCCATCACTTTTGATTTCGTCGAGATCGAAAAGGCGACGACCTATGCGGCGGAAGATGCCGATGTGACCCTGCGTCTGTGGCATCTGCTCAAGCCACGGCTGGCAGCCGAGCAGATGGCCAATGTTTATGAGCGGCTGGAACGTCCCCTGATTGATGTGATTGTGAAGATGGAGCAGCGCGGCATCGAAGTGGATCGCCAGATTCTCAGCCGTCTGTCCGGCGATATGGCGCAGAAGGCTGCTGGCCTTGAAGACGAAATTTACGAGCTGGCGGGCCGCAAATTCAACGCTGGCTCGCCCAAGCAATTGGGTGAAATTCTGTTCGACGAGATGGGCCTGCCCGGCGGCAAGAAAACCAAAACCGGCGCATGGCAGACGGGTGCGCAGGTGCTGGAAGATCTGGCCGCCGAAGGCCATGAGCTGCCGCGCAAGATCGTCGACTGGCGACAGCTGACCAAGCTCAAAAGCACCTATACCGACGCCCTGCCCACCTACATCAACGCCCAGACGGGCCGTGTGCACACATCTTATTCCATGGCGGCCACCACCACGGGGCGGCTCTCATCGTCTGAACCGAACCTGCAGAACATACCTGTGCGCACGGAGGCGGGCCGCAAGATCCGCACGGCCTTCGTTGCACCCGAGGGCACCAAGCTGGTCTCCGCCGACTACAGCCAGATTGAACTGCGCCTGCTGGCCCACATTGCCGACATTCCCCAGCTCACCCAGGCCTTCGCTGATGGCGTGGACATCCACGCCATGACGGCGTCTGAAATGTTTGGCGTGCCGGTGGAGGGCATGGATCCGATGATCCGCCGCCAGGCCAAAGCCATCAATTTTGGGATCATTTACGGCATTTCCGCATTTGGCCTCGCCAACAATCTGGGCATTGGGCGGCAGGAGGCGGGCGACTACATCAAGACCTATTTTGAGCGCTTCCCGGGCATTCGTGACTATATGGATGAGACCAAAGCCTTCGCCCGCGAGCACGGCTATGTGGAGACCATTTTCGGTCGCCGCGCGCATTACCCCGAAATCCGATCCGCCAACGGCGCCATGCGCGCCTTCAACGAACGCGCCGCTATCAACGCCCCCATTCAGGGCAGTGCCGCCGACATCATCCGCCGCGCGATGACCCGCATGGATGATGCGTTGGACCAGGCAAAATTGTCAGCCAAAATGCTGTTGCAAGTGCACGATGAACTCATCTTCGAAGTGCCCGACGCTGAGGTGGACAACACGATCGCGCTCGTTCGCAAAGTGATGGAAACCGCCACCGACCCCGTCATGCAGCTAAAGGTACCACTCGTGGCGGACGCCCAGGCCGCCATGAATTGGGATGAGGCACACTAGGTCAGCAGGCCGGCCCAGCGGCGTTCAGGCTGGCTTGGGCATCGAAACCAGCTGTAATTTCTGAGGTGGCGGCCACTGCGCCATCCAAAGTCACGCTCAACAAGGCACCCTCGATCTCATTGCCCACCACTTGGGTTTGCCGCCGTGCGGAGTTCTCCAAACTGTCGTCAATGTCGATGGTGAAGGCGAAGGTTTCACCGGGGGCGAAACTGGTGAAACTAAGGGTCAGGGCCGTACCGCCGTCGGCAAGGCCGCTTATGCCGGAGAGCTTTGCACTGCTGTTAGACGCCTTGAAGGGCTGAAACACCTCCAGCCCGCCGCCGCCATCTTGCGTGTCAAACACCAGACCAGCGGGCGCTTGGGACAGGTCGAAGCTGGCGGATTGGATGGACCAGCCATTTTCAGAATTGTTCGCGATCTCAAATCGATCTGTTGGCGCGCCTTCGATGAAGCGGGCGCTGATGCTCACGCCGCAGGCGATATCCTTTGCAAAGACAGGGCCGGTTGTCGTCAGCGCCGCAGCACAAGCCAGACATAGCATTGGTTTGTTCATGTCGTTCTCCCAGTGTCATGCAAACACCCAGTGTTATGCGAACACATTGTGCGCCCGGG
>JBCBZX010000335.1:0-3308 GCA_039815105.1 Pseudomonadota bacterium | reverse complement strand
TCCAGGACCCTCAAACACTCATGGGCGCGGTTATCCAGCTGCGGAAATTGGCGCGTGAGAAGTGTGGCGAGCCCTATTTGAACGGTCTTGGTGAAGGCCAAGCGGCGTTGAAGCCATGATTTTGAACCGCGCTCTTCGCCACGCCGCGCTTTTGGCTTGCATGCTCTGGCCCGGTCTCAGTTTCGCCCAACAGGTGGACCCTGACATATTTTCCAATCGCAATGCCTTTACCGACGCCCCCCATTTTCTGCGCGAAGCCAAGATCAGATCCACCGACGTTCCGGGTGTCTGGCCGTTTCGCCTCGACCGGGGAAACGTTATCTGCATGCGGGTCGATGGTGTGGAGCTTGCCATGTTTGAAGCGCCCGACGGTGAACGCGGACCCGACCATGAGCCCTTCATGCTACATGACAACATCTTCATGCTGCTGATCGGCAAGGCGATCACGCAAAGCGACCATTTGAAGTCGGGTCTCGACCCGGCCACCATTGGCGCTGTCCTGTCAGATGTCTATCAAGTGGCGCTGCGCAAATGCGGTGCGCCTTATTTTCAGTGAGCCCTCAATCAGTGAGTTTGTGCCATGCTCCTCATCTATTGCCCCTATTGCCAGGAAGAACGGCCCGAGTTGGAGTTTCGTCATTCAGGTGAAGCTCACCTCGTGCGTCCCACAGGCGACAGTGACGTGACCGATGAAGAGTTTGCCGATTTTCTGTTCCGCCGCGACAACCCCAAAGGCAAGGCGCTGGAGCGGTGGCGGCATGTCCATGGCTGCGGCAGGTTTTTCAACGCTCTGCGCGACACCCATTCCGACAAATTCATCATGACCTACAAGCAGGGTGAGCCCAGGCCAAATCTGATGGAAGATGCGGAGGGGGTTCAATGAAAACAGAACATGCAGGCCCAAACCGCGTCTCAGGCTGGGGCCGCTTATCGCCCTCCAAAACCATACGTTTCACCTTTGATGGCCAAAGCTACACCGGCCTAGAAGGCGACACGCTGGCATCGGCACTCATTGCCAATGGCGTGCATCTTGTGGGGCGCTCGTTCAAATATCACCGCCCGCGGGGCTTTCTATCGGCCGGACCAGAAGAGCCCAACGCGCTGGTAGGTGTGCGCAGGGATGACGCCCGCCGCCAACCCAATGTGCGCGCAACGGTGCAAGAAGTGTTCGACGGCATGCAGGCCGAAAGCCAGAACCGCTGGCCGTCCCTCGCCTTCGACGCGGGCGCGGTAAATGACGGCCTGAGCCGGTTCTTCCCGGCGGGTTTTTACTACAAGACATTCATGTGGCCCAAACCCGCATGGGAGCGGGTTTATGAGCCCGTGATCCGCAGTGCGGCGGGTCTTGGCGAAGCGCCAACACAGGTGGACCCCGATGCCTACGCCAACCAGTTCGCCCATGTGGATGTTCTGATTGCGGGCGCAGGCGTGGCCGGGTTGACCGCAGCGCTCGCCGCCGCAGAAACCGGCGCGACCGTGATGGTGGCCGACGAGCACGCCGTTATGGGCGGGCGGTTGTTGTCGGAATCGGGCATAAGATTGGATGACCAGTCCGGCGCGCATTGGGCGGCCACCACCTTGGCTAAACTTGCGACCATGGACAATGTCACTCTGCTGCCACGCACCACGGCGTGGGGCTATTACCACCAGAATATGGTGACACTGCTTGAGCGGGTGACCGAGCATGTGGCCCGCCCCGATGGCGATCTGCCGCGCGAGCGCCTGTGGCAGGTGCGCGCCGGCCGCACTATCATCGCCACCGGCGCCATTGAGCGCCACATGGTGTTCCCCGACAATGACCGTCCGGCCATCATGCTGGCAAGCGCGGCCCAGCGTTTCCTTAACGAATATGGCGTCGTCGTGGGGTCGAACATCGCGCTGTATACAGCCCATGACAGTGCCTACGCCGTGGCACGGGATCTCGCATCCGCCGGGGCAAATATCGTGGCTGTTGTGGACAGTCGGGCCAAGAAATCCCCTGCCGCTGAAGAGGCAGAGGCGACCGGTCTGCGCGTCATTGCCAACGGCTCGATAACGGAAACGAAGGGCCGCCTGCGGGTGCGCACGGTGACAGTGCAACACGGCAATTCCGCACGCAATGAGGTGTTGGAGGTCGACGCATTGCTGATGAGCTCGGGCTGGACGCCATCGGTGCACCTCTATTCGCAATCCCGAGGGAAAGTTGTCTGGGAAGCCGAGCGCCAGCGCTTCATACCTGGCGACAATGTGCAGGACTGTATGTCCGTAGGGGCCTGCGCTGGCACGGACGATCTGAGCGAGATGGTGGAGCAGGCCGCAGAAGCCGGCCACGCCGCCGGCGGCAGTTTTGGTCACAAACCAACAATCCATGTCACAGGCTCCCCAGCGTGGACCGGCGGCCAGATCGGTGCCAGCAACGGAGCTCAGGCGGGTTACACCAGCAAGGCGTTTGTCGACTTTCAGAACGATGTGACCGCCAAAGATATCCGCCTGGCCGTGAAAGAAGGCTTCCATTCCATCGAGCATGTGAAGCGCTACACCACCAACGGCATGGCGACGGATCAGGGCAAGACCTCCAATATGCACGGCCTGGCCATTGCCGCAGAAACGCTGGGCAAACCTGTGCCTCAAGTGGGGCTCACCACTTTCCGGGCGCCCTACACCCCCGTCACGTTCGGCGCCATCGTAAACCACAATCGCGGCGAATTATTCGACGTTACGCGCAAAACCGCCATGCACGACGTGGCTGTGGAGCACGGAGCTGTGTTTGAGGATGTCGGCAATTGGAAACGCGCTTGGTATTTCCCACGGGGCAGCGAGGACATGGCGGCGGCCGTCAATCGCGAGTGCAAAACCGTGCGAACGACCGTCGGCCTGTTCGACGCCTCCACACTGGGTAAAATCGAAGTGCAGGGCACAGACGCCACGCGCTTTATGAACATTATGTACTCCAACGCCTGGGATAAATTGGCCGTTGGCCGCACGCGGTACGGCATCATGCTGCGCGAGGATGGTTATGTGTATGACGATGGCGTGGTGGGCCGCATGGGGGACAATCATTTTCATGTCACCACCACCACGGGCGGCGCAGCGTCTGTGATGAACCATATGGAAGATTACGCCCAAACCGAGTTCCCGGACTGGAATGTCTGGCTGACGTCGATCTCCGAGCAATGGGCCGTGATGGCCGTCGCCGGACCAAAGGCGCGGGATATTATCTCAGACCTAGTGGAAGACATCGATTTATCTAACGAAGCAATGCCCCATATGAGCGTACGAACCGGCAAGATCGCGGGAATTCCAACCCGCCTGTTCCGCGTCTCATTCTC
>JBCBZX010000073.1:0-11410 GCA_039815105.1 Pseudomonadota bacterium | reverse complement strand
CCATGAGATGTTCGAGAACTGCACGCGCACAACCGGAATGCCCCTTTGATAAGACAGACAGTCGAGCGGCCACAACCGAGCGGGCCTCCAACCACGACAATGGAGGGCCGACGCCACTTGCAAGATGATAGATCAGGTTGCGCTGGAGGCGATCGAGCTGCGACGGGTCGACAGCGACATCACCCAGCGCACCAAAGCCTGTGTTAATCCCGTAGACTCGCCGACGATCGGCAATAAGAGTTCCCAGCATCTGCCTGGAACTGTCAATCGCCACATCTTCTTCCTTGGTCAGGTCAGCGCCAATGGTGCCATCTGCCAGCTGGAACAAGGTCAGCAATTTGTGGGAGACGCCTAAACCCTTTGCAAAGTCCCATTTTTTGACATTGACCAAGCGAAATCACTTCTAAATCAGGTTGATATTTTCTCAAAGAACGATAAGTGATATTGCCTGCGCGGCAAAGTCGGCGAGTAGTAGCATTCGATAATTGGCAACTCCGCGGAGCTCTGAAGCGAATTTAATGGCACCCCTTCAACGTCATCTAGAACCCTTAGAGCTCATCAATCAGGAAACGGCAGGTCTGGCCGTTGTGGTGTGCGACGAAGCGTTGCCTGACTGCCCAATTATATATTGCAGTCCTGAATTTGAACTGCATTCAGGGTACAAGCGGGAAGAGTTGCTGGGCCGAAATTGCAGAATGATGCAAGGCCCCGAGACAGAACAGGCGGCAAAGGCGGCCTTCAGCGACGCTATTTTGAACAATAAGAGCGCTTTGATAGAGATCACCAACTATCGAAAAGATGGATCCAAGTTCCGCAATTCTGTTTTGCTGCGGCCGCTTCCATGCCCAAAAGGGGAGAACCGCCTTTTTTTAGCGGTTCAGAATGTTGTGGATAGTTAAGGTAGCGCGAAAAGACATTTGTTTTTACTGGCCCTGCATGAGCTTTCTACGCGCTTTGTCAGCGTAACTTCGCATGATGAATAACACGGCGGCTCTGTCATTTGGGTCAGTAATCGTCATGAAATTCTGAACGACGTCGCTCACTGCGAACGATAAGTCCAGCTTCGATGCGAGCGAGTTTTCCAAGTCTGGCTCCGAGTTTGAAGCAACCGGCTCCAGCTCTGAGAACTGAGAAGACTGGCCTTCGAGCGAAACTACATCTTGGGGCGTGGGCGGCGCTTTTTTCTCCAAAAATACGGATGGCGAGCGGTCGAGCACCGAGCACACCGAAAAGAGCCTGGACAAATCCAGTTTTGTAATTCCAGCTTCGTACTTTTGATACTGCTGAGCCGATACTCCAATTTGCTGCGCGACGTCGGCTTGAGTCATTCCCCGCTCGACGCGCCAAATCTTTAGCTGCCTTCCAACGCGGGCAGGAGAAAGCACTTCATCGAGACTGGATTTCGACGAAGAGGTCCATTCTCTGGTCGTACTCATTTAAATGCACCCACCTTCCAGTCTGGTTAGCGGGCTCCTGCACCCTCAGAAGAAGAGAGTATCACTTAGCCATGGCTTGCGAAAGACTGACCCACTCACGCAAACGCATAAGGCGGGCCAAGGAGCCCAAACGGGCGGTCAAATTTTCGGCACTGACGCTAGCCAAATCATCAAGCGAGTAAATGCCGGCCTGTTGCAAATGCCATATCTGGCCGGGACCGATAGTGGGCAGCCGCTCCAGATCATAGGCCCCATACTCCTCAGCCGGGCGCAGAGAAAGACGCTCATCGGTTGATGGCGTTGAGATTGAGACGGCGACATTAACATCAGCGTGATCAAGCTCACTACCTGCCTCCTGTTCCGGTTCCATGACCAGTTGAACTGCTGATTGAACTGTCGGCTCGGTGACCGGCTGATCCGCCACCGCGGCACAGAATTCATCAGCTGTTGCGCCGCCGGACAAGCCTTCTTGAGCATATGGGGCCAATGGCTGATCACCATTCAACGACAATTCCACGGCGCGGGATGCCCCAAAATTTGTGACGGCGCTTTCCGGCAATTCGGGCGCTTGCTCTACAGTCGCTATATTTGCTTCGCCCTGAATGTCAGCCAACGCATTGCGCGTTTCAGGCTTGAACGTTTCGACCTTGTCTGTTTCAAGCTCGGAGCCGATCGGCGACTCCGAAACTTCGTCTGGAGCGCCCGCATGCGATGTCAGGGCGCAGTCACGAAAGGGCATATCCTCAACCAGTTGCAGGCTCTGACGCCGTTTCATGCGTTCTCTGCGCAATGAAACCAACTGGTTTCTTGCCTCGGAGCGGAGTTGGCGAGCTTGAGCGCGGTAGTTCATGTCAGCATCCGTGTGATCTGCTTTCGGATTTCAGCGTCGTGGTCAGCGACCCTAATTCGTATCCACATGAACGGGGCCACAAATGAGAGGGACCGCGCCGCTGGACACGAAAGGCGGGCGCCGGCCGACCGACACCCGCCCCACAATATGTGCCTAGAACTTAGGCTTCGGCGAGCTGTGGCTCGACGGTAAGGCCGATGGCCTCTGCATACTTCAACCAGGTCTCAACCGACGCGATCACGACGCGGGCTTCAATCGCGATCAGTTCAATGCCCACCAGGGCAACACGAACAAACGCATCCACAACCACGCCTTTGTCGAGCACGCGATCGACGACTTCTGCAATGCTGCTTGATGCAACGCTTTTCTCAATAGCCATTTTTGTCTTCCCAAAGTTACTTGCAAAACGAGAAGAACGGTCTCATCGCGCTCATCTCCTCACACTAGGAAAATGTCGTATTCGCTTTAAAAAATCGTAAAAACATAGTAATTCTCACGAACCGAACTTACTAATGGCGATATTTCGATGCGAACTCCCTAATAGTTAGATAAATTCGCATCACGGTAAGTTTTCGTTAACCATAGTCCCGCTACCCTCGACCCGTCGCAAGGCATTTCGCCTGGCAGGGTGTGGGGCCTTATGACGATAACGCATACAGAATATTCGGAAGCAGGCGCTTCTTACGTCGGCAAGCGCCGGTCCATCAGATCGGCAGGCCGTACATCGGGATCGATTGAGCTTACGCTTCCCGGCACATTTCGAGCCTTTCTGGGTGCAGACTGTGACATCACGGTCCACGGTGGAACTAGCCCTTTTCTGATGGTCCAGCCTGACGTGGCCAAAGTAAGAGATCGTGTTGTCACGCTCCACACGGCTGCGGCGGGTGCCTTCAAAATTGCTGCGCCACAATCGCCGCTTGTTATTTTCGCCATCGGTGAGGCGGAGCGAGACGATTTGCAAGCCACAGACAATTTGCAAGCCGATGAAACCGCCTGCGCACTACGGGTCGCGCTCGGCGACTGCTCTTACCTGATGACCCTGGACCGGTGTGATAGCTGCGAGTTGCACCGCGGTCTGGGCGTTTTGGAGAGCATATTGGTGCACCACCTCGGCCATGCCGCTCCGGCTTTGGCTCATGATGGCAAAACGTCGGTGGCACGCTGTTTGGCGGCAACCGCCTGCCAGGATCGGTCTCGGCTCACATTGTTTGAATCCGACGGCCTGACCGATGCGCTCCATGGCGCGCACATGGATCGAACAATGCTCGAAGGCGATTTGTTCAGCAGATCCTTCTGGGCTGAGCTGCAGAGCGTTGCAAACATCCTGATCAGTCGACTGGCTTCAGATGGTGACGCATCGGCAGCCACAAAAAATGCTGCATCGCAGTTTGCAAATGCGCAACGAGCCTGGGCGCGGGCGGGGCGCATCGCATCCATGGCGGACATGTAGATGGCCGTTAGACATAATAAAGTCGCCGCGGCTCAGCACGCGGATAATGTGGAGCCGCAAAGCGCACCCGCGCATTTTGACGGTGCACAGATTACGGCCCTTGACGACCGGGCGCTGACCTATGTTGAGGCAGGACTTCCGCTCCATCTGTGCGGCCCCGCCGGTACGGGCAAAACCACGACAGCTCTGCGGGTCGCCGAACGGCTTGGCCGGCCCATAATTGTGGTCAGTGGCAACTCGCAATTGACGACCGCAGATTTGCTGGGTCGTGAAACCGGCACACGTTCAAAGCGTGTGGTGGACGCATACATTCAATCGGTCCGAAAAACTCAAAGCGAGACATCGCTGGTGTGGGCGGATGGCAAGCTGAGCGAAGCTATGCGCTATGGCTACACGTTTGTTTATGACGAGTTTTCGCGCACTCCAGCTGCCACCAACAACGTTCTTCTCATGCCACTTGAGGAGCGCCGACTGATCTTCACGCACCCCGACAGCTCCGTCTCGGACCTCAAGGCCCACGAAGACTTTCGAGCGATCTTCACCTCCAATCCAAGTGATTACTCCGGAGTTGGGGCAGTTCAGGACGCACTGCTAGATCGCATGATTACGGTCAGAATGGGTGGGCACGATATCCAAACCACAGTTGGGATTGTTGCTGTGCGGACGGGTTTGGATGTGGACCGCGCATCTCAAATTGTGGGCATTGTGAACATGCTGCGCAGCCAGGCGCTCATCGCTTCCGATGCCTCCGTGCGGAGCTGCATAATGCTGGCCACAATTGTCAAAACCCGCGACCTGCAAGTTGACGCCGACAATCCCGGCTTTGTTCAGCTCTGCGTCGATATTTTCCTGAGTAAGACCGATGGTGACCTGCAGGACGGCGCATGGGTGGCAGACTTTATCGACGCCGTCCGGGCCGTGATCCGCACACATTGTATCGGCCGCCTGACAAAGCCCAAGGGTGACGGCGGCTCCGATGCGATCAAGTCCGGCACAATCGAGCCTGGAGCAACCAAACCTGCCAAGACCAAAGAAGGCCAGATCAAAAAAGGAAAGGCCGCATGAAGTCTGCTGCGAAAGCCACACGGCCCCGGCCGAACCATGTCACGCGCCAGATACCTCGCACCCGAACAGCCGCCGCCTCTGAAATGGTCCGGCTGGAGTTCGAGCGCGATCGCCTGATGCGAGACAAGGCTGTGATGACAGACCGTATGGCCGTGACCGATTTGACATTGGGCCGCGTGAATACACGCATCGCCTCGCTACAAGAGATGATGCGCATCGACCCATCCATCACCAACTCTTCCCGCAAAGGCGGCCGCTGAAATGAACACGCTTCAAGCCACACAAATGGCCCGCGAAACACTCGCCACAATTCTGGGCGTGACAGTCGAAACCATCGCATCGTGCCGCAAACGTGACGGCGGCTGGACGGTGGAACTGGAAGTGGTGGAGACCAAGGCTCGCATAGCGGACAATGATCTCATCGCCATCTATCAGGTCGATTTGGACACCGACGGCGATGTGACTGGTTACACGCGCAGCGGACGCTACCAGCGGGCCCATGCTGCCCAGGTTACGGCCGCCTGATCACATGACCCAATTGCAACACCCCATGAGCGCAAATGGCCTTGGCGACATCCTGGAGCGGGTGCTCGACAAGGGCATTGTCGTGGCCGGCGACGTCTCGGTTTCGTTGGTGGGGATCGAACTTCTGACAATCCGCCTGCGCCTCATCGTGGCGTCCGTGGATAAGGCCAAAGAGATTGGCATCAATTGGTGGGAAACCGATCCCGGCCTGTCGAGCCGCGCTTTTGCGCAAGCTCAACTCGACAAAGCAGAGCCTACCGCAATCACCAACGATTTGTCCGAAATCGAAGATGAGAACCGTCGCCTTCGCGGACGGCTGGCCATCCTGGAAAAGCGAATGGCCGACATGAGCGCAGCGTGAGGATGAGATTATGAAGAGACCCAATAAAGGCCCCACGGGCACTGAAGCACTGGGCGCAATCGGCGTTGGCCTTGGCCAACTCTTTGACGGCCTGAAAGACGTGATCGAACGTGCCGAGAGCAGCTCCGACGGCGGCCATCGCATATATCGCACGGATGGGGACGATGGGCGCCCGCAGGTTGTGACCAGCTTCACTTCCGGCAGTGTGGACGATTTTCTCAAGGCTCGTGGCAAGACAAATAACGACACTGACAATGTGGCCGCGCATGCCCAATACACACCCGACTACACCTCAGCAGAGGATGGAATTGCCACTCCCGACCCAACGGGGTTCGAGTCGGCTTCGAGCTGGGAAATTGTCGAGGCGGACACTCATTATCTTTTCATCTGCGATCTGGCTGGCCGCCCAAGCCACAAGCTGGAAATGGTGATCGAGAACGGGGCTCTGACTGCTCGCTTTGATGAAGGGGCGGATATTTCAGCACATCTCCCTGCCGACGCATCAAGAGAAGACCCCTTCCACCGCGTGCGCAACGGCATTGTGGAGGTGCGCCTAGAGCGGGTCCCCCAGTCCCAGGAAGAAACCACTCAAGGAGAGCCAGCATGAGCAGACGGTACCTCTATGCCATCATGCAAGAAGCATCTAGCCCGCAACTGGAGGACACAAAACCAGTCAGCGGCGGCGAAGGCGGCATTGAAGTGATCTACGCCGATGGGCTGGCGGTCTTGTCCAGCGATACCAGTTTGGACGAGGTGATGGCCACCCGGCGCAACATGCTGACGCACACACGTGTGCTGGAAGATGCCATGACATTCGGGCCAATCCTGCCGTTCTCATTTGGTACGGTCGTGGACAATCTGGGCAGCATTCATGACCTGATTGCCGGTGGCAAAGATGCCTTCATCGACGATTTGCAAATGCTGCAAGGCAAAATGGAAATTGGCCTGCGCGCCAGTTGGGATGAGCAGCGTATATTCAGCGAGATCGTCGAGGAAGACCCGGACCTGCGGGCGCTGGCACTTCAGGTGCGCACCAGGCCTGCTGCCGAAACATACCAAACGAAGATCGAGCTGGGTCAACGTGCGGAGCAACTGATGATCAAAAAGCGGGAAGCAGAAGGCGACGCGCTTCACGCATTGGCATCGCAGTTTGCGCTGGACGTGCGCAAACACACCGTCTCGGCCGACATGGCGGTGCTCGACGCGGCCTATCTGATCCAGCAGAGCCAGGAAACAGCTCTCATGGCAGCGCTTGAGGCATTTGATGGCGAAGCCAGAGGCCGCCTCACGCTCAAAATCATCTCTCCGGCTCCCCCCTATAATTTCGTGTCCATGAATATGGCGCATGACCAATTGAAGGCAGCCTGACGTGCTTGGTCTGGTCACAAAGGCCCTGGCTCTCCCGGCATCCGGACCCACACAAGGCGTGTGGTGGGTACTCAACAAGCTGACCGATGCGGCGGAGGCCGAGTTTTACAGCCCCGACGCCATCAAGGCGACGCTGGTGGCGTTGGAAGCCAAATTGGAAGCCGACGAAATGACCGAAGATGAATATGAAGAGCAGGAGCTTGTCCTGTTGCAACGCCTCAAGGAGGGCCGGGCGCAAGGGCGCTGACACTCGACATGTCCAAAACCAACGCAACCAGCACCAAGACAAGCTTTGCCAAGCTACGAGCGCTCGACGCAGCGGCCAATGATGCCGGGCGCGGTTTGGTGCGCGTGGATCTTGCAACGCTGTCTGCCATTGGCGCCAACGTTGGAGACGTGCTGTCTCTGGCTGGTCGAAACACGGCCTATGCTAGGGCGATGCCCCTGCCCCGCTATCAAAGCGGCAAAGGCACGATCTGCATGGACCGCGCTATCCGGGCGAATGCCGGCGTGGCGGTGGATGATGATGTCACGGTCGCCATAGCCGACCTCCCCACCGCAAAGCATGCGGTGCTGCGCTGCGATGAGCCCGGATTTATCATCACACCGACGCTGCAGACCCAACTGTCGGCCATTTTGGAAAATATCGCGCTCGCTCCGGGCCAAACCCATTGCGTGCGAATGGTCGGACGGCCCGATCTACCACTCAAACTTGTGTCCGTAACACCCAATGAAGCGGTGCGCCTGGCGCCCGACACCATGATCGAGATTGAGGGCACAAAGCCCAAGTCCAAACCCAACGTGAAGTCAGCACCCAAGCGCGGCTTTGCAGAACTGGGCGGATTGCACGTCGAAGTCGAGCGTGTTCGCGAAATGGTGGAGCTGCCCCTGCGCCGCCCGGACCTGTTTGCACAACTTGGCATCGCGGCACCGCGGGGCGTTCTTCTTTCAGGCCCTCCCGGCACCGGCAAAACCATGCTGGCCCGCGCAGTAGCAGATGCGTGTGAAGCGACATTCTTTCAGATCAACGGCCCGGAAATCGTCAATAAGCACTATGGTGAGTCCGAGAAGACGCTCCGCGAGATCTTCAAACGTGCAGAGCAGGCACAGCCCGCCGTCGTCTTTATCGACGAGATAGATGCCATCGCACCGAACCGCGAAAACCTTGCCGGTGACCGCCAGGTGGAACGCCGCATCGTGGGCCAATTGCTAACTTTGATGGATGGTCTGAAGACACGCGGGCATGTGGTCGTTATGGCGGCGACCAACTTACCCAATTCTCTGGACCCTGCACTGCGTCGTCCCGGCCGGTTTGACCGCGAGATCGTTCTGCCTGTGCCCGATCGTGCTGCTCGTCTGGACATTCTCAATGTAACCACCCGCGCCATGCCATTGGCCAGCGATGTGGATATTGCAGCACTCGCAGAGATTACCCATGGCTATGTGGGCGCTGACCTTGCGGCGCTGACCCGGGAAGCTGGTATGGCCGCCATACGCCGCCTGTCAGACGCTGGTGATCTGGAAACAATCAACATCGTCCATGCCGATTTCCTTGAAGCGCACAAATCGATCGTCCCGTCTGCCATACGTGAAGTATTCACCGATGTGCCGCAAACCGGCTGGGAAGATGTCGGTGGCCACGAAGAAGCCAAGCAGGCATTGACGGAAGCGGTGATATGGCCCCTCCGCCATCCACACCTCTTCCAGCACGACACCACCCGCCCGGCGCGGGGCGTGTTGCTGGCAGGGCCTCCTGGCACCGGCAAAACACTATTGGCCCGTGCGCTGGCCCATGAATCTGGCGTCAGCTTCATCCCTGTTCGTGGCCCGCAATTGCTCAGCCAATTTGTCGGCGAGTCCGAGCGGGCCTTGCGCGACGTATTCCGCAAAGCACGCCAAGCCTCTCCATGCATATTGTTCTTTGACGAGATAGACGCCCTCGCCGCCCGTCGAGGTTCGGCGGGCGCAGTCATCGACCGGGTTGTTGCACAATTTCTCAATGAGATTGACGGCATCGAGACCCAACCAGGCGTTTTCGTGCTGGCCGCCACCAACCGTGTGGATCAGTTGGACCCCGCCATGCTTCGACCGGGTCGTTTCGACACGGTGCTGGAGATTGGCCTGCCGACCGCAGACGTGTGTGGAGATATTCTTGAGATACACACGCGCGGACTGAAGCTTGGCTCTGATGTCAACCTGCGCGCGATTGCTGGCCAAATTGAACAGGCGTCGGGAGCCGAGCTTGAAGCTCTGTGTCGAACCGCAGCTTTGGCCAGCATTCGTCGTGCCATCTCCAGCGGCGAAACTGCACCCGAAACATCTACCACTCTCACGGCACCAGACTTTGCCCACGCGATCGCCAGCCTGCTTGCGTCGCGTCGTGCGGCGGCCTCAGTCAAGGGAGACGCAGCATGACCGTACAGAGCCTCATTGGCATCATTCCTCAGTTTCACGCCGCCAATATTCCTAATGTGCTGGCGGGGCAGATGCCCGAAGTGGTGTGTCGGGGCGACCTCGCCGCCATCACGCTGCCAGCGGTGGGTCAAAGCCGCCTGTCTTCAGCCAAGCGCAGACTGACGGCGCGCCTGAGCCAGTTGCAGGTGAGCTTAGAGACCCTTGCGCGCACCGGGCCCATACTGGCTGCAGCGCTGGACCAACATTTCGAGACCCGCAGTCAAGTCGAGCAGTTTCTTGATGGCAATGCCCAAGCCCTGCACACTGCAATGCAGCGCCATGGCGACCAATGGCAGTTCCAGATCGAGATCAATTGGAAGCCCGAAGAGGCGCTCGCGATGTTGGCGTCGCGCAGGGCCATTCAGCCGGACAGCGAAGACCCAAAGGCGCTGGCAGACGCCATGCAGCGCGCCATGAAGACAGAGCGCCAGCGGTTGGCTTCAGCCATGGCCACCATTTTGCATCCAGCCGCCACCGAACTGGCCATGCTTCCCACCCAAGGGGAAACTGAGGTCGCTCGCTATCTGGCCTTGATCGACAGTGACGGCGAAGCGGCGCTGGATCAAGCCGTGGAAGCTGTCGATGCACTGGCTCCGGATTTCGCGCCGAACTTGTTTCAAATCAGATATTTGGGCCCGCTACCCGCCACTTCCTTTGCATGCGTCGCCCGCACCATGGCCACCGATGATGATCTGGCCAGGGCGGCAAAAACCATCGGCATGGTCGACCACAGCGCCGATGCTGCCCAAATCAAAAGCGCCTTCAGAGAATATTGCAAACTGGCCCACCCTGATGGCGGACCAGCCGACCCGTCCTCCACACAAAACAAAGACATTGACCTGCAGGCCGCCAAACAAGCGCGAGACCTGTTGATGTGTGCCGCTGCAATGCGGGCCACACGCCCAATGTCCGACCAGCCAGCAATATTGCCGCTTCTTGACCTGCGCCGTGACGAAAACCTACAAACCATCATCGAGGCCGCGTGATGTTGATCCTTCATGCCATCGGTTTCCGGTCGGACCTTCAGGACCTTGAGCTTGACGAAGCCAATTTGCTCGACATCACCTGCGTCAGCGCCGGCGAGCTGGCGGCCATTGTCTCATCTGTCAGGCCCGGGGGGGAAAACCTCTTTGAAGATGCTGACAGCGTGCGTGCACTGGCTTTGGCTCACCACCATCTGTTGCAAGCGGTGAGCCATCATTGCGACGCGTTGCCCATTCAGCTTGGCGCGCTGCACTCGGACCCGGAAACGGTGCGGAAGGCGCTGGAAACCCACGCGCAAGACTGGGCACGGCAACTCGAGGGCGTAGCCGGTTGCTGTGAAGTCTCCATCCAAGTCACTGCCAAGCAGCAGCAAACCGGTGAGAACGCCCAAGCCATCAGGGGTGGTCGTGACTATCTGAAAGCCCGGCGCGCGCAGCGCGATCAACGCCGCAGCAATGTCACAAATGGCGAAGCCGGGATGGCCCATCTTCAAGATGCGCTGACGCCCATGGCACGCCGTTTTGCAGCTGGCAGCACTGACTTGCGGTTTCTGGTTGAGCGGCAACAGCTGGACAATTTCTTGGCGGCCGCCGCCGCGGCGCAGACGTCTGACGCAATGGCGGGCTTGGCGGTTCAAGCCACCGGTCCGTGGCCGGTCTACAGCTTCATGGAGGCCGCGTGATGTCTGGTCAGATTTTCCAATATGCCGACCCGAGCCAGAACGAGCAGACCCTCGTGGATGTGCTGGACCGTGTGCTGGATGTGGGTGTTGTGCTGCAGGGCGATCTTACGATTTCAGTGGCCGATGTCGATCTTCTGTACATTGGCCTGAAAGCCATCTTGTGCACGCCAGATCGGCTGGAACAGCTTCATGCCGACCAATCCAAGCCCATTGCGAGGGCGGCATGATGAATTGG
>JBCBZX010000121.1:0-8548 GCA_039815105.1 Pseudomonadota bacterium | reverse complement strand
GATCAAGCACTCACTCTGATTTTGCGGCTGTACGACACACAAGTTGGCGTCGGCGTTGGCGTCCGAGACGTCAGCCTGCCGCGCATCATCAAGGGCCGGGAGAAGGACGGCTGCTCAAATGAATAAGGCAGCTGGCTTCGGCGTTGGCAAGGCCATTGGAGGCTTGTCACTCACCCTGCTTGCAGGTGTGTTTCTGGCAGGTGTCGTGCACATTCCAGCCATCCTGCTTGTACCCAAGCTGGCTGATGAGACAGCGTCAGCTTACATCCAGCAATCGCGGCTGCCGAGCCTTCAGTTCACCGAGCTGACAGAGCAAACATTGTCCGCATCAAAGCTACCGGTCGACCGCCAGTTCCGCGCCCTCGTCTGCCCCTTTAATCTCTCGGACACACCGGTGGCAATATCGGCCCCCATCAGTGACAGACTTTGGACCCTGGGCGTGTTCGACAATGCCTCGCGCAACGTCTACTCACTGAATGACAGGCTGACCGCAAGTGCGGGCCTGGAAGTGGTGTTGGTCAATGCCTCACAACTTGCCCGCTTGAGGGAGATAGGTGCACAGGAACTCGAAAAGCGAGTGGTGGTGGAATTGGAGTTCGACGCAGGCTTTGCACTTTTTCGCGTGTTTAACGAAACCCAGAACGCCCCTGGCGACGCGCGAGATCGGCCCGACCAGTTTGTGGATGCTCTGAACTGCAAACCCTTTGTGCCGGACCCGGACACATTATTGCCCGGACAGATCGAGCCCGATGATAATGGCGTTTGACGCTATTTTGTAACGGCAGGCTGTTTGGCGTAGCCAAATGATGGCGCAATGCCGTCAAGATCGCCCCGCGTGGCGGCAATCGCGGCGTGAAGTCGGGAAATTGCCGCATATGCCTGCCCAGCCACCGCCTCATCTTCCGGCGGTTCCTCCGCCATAAGGCGTGTATAAGCGTAGTGGTAGCTCAGATAACGATGATCAAGACTGTTGAGCGTCCATGATATGATCACATCGTTTTCGCGCACACGCCCATCAATATGCCGGCTGTTCCATTTGGGAGTGTCGGAGAGTTTGCCTGCGGACTCCAGACGCAGTCGATCATGGGCAATTGTCCGGCGAGCTGCGTCATAAAACGGGTCGACCAAAGACAAGTCAGTTTCAATATCGTCGATAAGACGGTTCCATCGAGCGGATGAAGAGGCGAATTTCTGCCGGCGAAGGTTGCGGTGGTACGATGTCTTGCGCATGCGCAGGCCAAGCGGATCAAGAAATCTGGTGCGGGCAAGTTCCACCTTCGCATTGCCCAGCCAATCATTGTGGTGCGGTGGCAAGACCAGGGCCCAGGACGAGCTGCGCAGCAGGGCATCACGTTCTGTATAGTTGAGGCGGGAGACCAGTTCAGTTCGCAGGGCGGACATGGTCATGGTGCCTGCAAGCGGCGCGAGCCAATCGTGGGTGAGATAAAATCTCTGATCACTGCGACCCAAATCGCCATCAGGTCGAGCGCAACCGGTCGCAAGCAGCGCGGCGAAAGCAATCAGAAGCAAAGCTCTGGAAATGGTGTTGGGTGTGCTCAAGGCGCGGATGGCTAAGATCTATGTCCGACTGCGAAGCGGCGTGCGCCAACGATCGGTGGTAGTTGCTTGTCCGCTCGTCTGTTGTCCGCTTGCCTGCCCATTACAACGCCCGGCCCTATGACCGGCGGTAATGTCTGGCGCGGCACCGCCGTAACGCTCATAGCGCACGCCGGTGAACATGAGGATCTGAGCGGTTGCGCCCCGCCTTACCAATGGCCGGACAGCCGAAGCGCTTCGGTTCTGATGTGGTGGTCGATATTGGAGAACAAGGCCCATCAGCCCCTCCTTCGGTGATGACGCGATCATCGCGTGTGCAAAACTTCCCCTTGGTTCGGTTTTGGGCATTTATGGTTAACCGGTGGTTAAACCATTCAGTGCAACAAATTGGGGAGCGAGATTTACAAGGACGGTCACCGACATGGCACAGGCAGCAGCGCAGCACGCACAGGGCCACCCCTTTGCCTCAGATCGTATTGAGCCGGGTTTTGACGGCGCTTCAGTTGACGATACCGGCGCGCAAGATGCGGTCGGCGAACTGACTTCACAAAGCGCCAACCGAACAGAAGCCATAATACGGGCAGCCACCGACGCCTTCGTGGCGCCCCGCAGGCGCAGCCCTCAAGAGATCACCGTCTACGCGCAATTGGTAAGGCCGCTCATGCCAAAGGTGGGCAGGGAGACCCTACGTTGGATGTCTGCGGTTCTGGCGGGTTGCGAGTTTGCCCCCTCTGAAACCTGCCGGACACTTGCCAATCAATCCATTTCCATCGCCGCGCCCATACTAGCGACTGCGACGAAGTTGTCGGTCAATGATCAGATCGCAATCGCCATCCAGAAGAGCGAAGATCACAGGACTCTGCTGGCCCAGAGGCGCGATCTGTCCGCCCTGGTCATCGAAGAAATTATCGGCAAAGGAGAATCGGAACCTGTTCGCCACCTGCTGCGCAACAAACCCAGGGCCATGACCGAAACCCAGAGCCGCACCGCATTAGGCATCATCGCCAGTGCCATGGGCGAGGATGTCGCGGCCCGCCAAGCGGCCACCACACTTGCAAACCCGTCCATCGCCAATGACAGGTCACAGACCGGAACATCCACACTGTCGGGGGTGGAGAACCGGGCGGAACAGATGGCTGAAATGCGATCGGATTTGCAGAGACGCACATCCGCGTTGGAAAAGGCCCGAAACGACTTACTGGCCTTGGCACAACGCGCCAATGGGCACGACGTGCGCACACCGAGCCGCCGGGGTGTCGCAGCACCCACAATGCCGGCAGCACAAGCGTTGAAACAGGCTGCGGGCAACCTTGAAGTGAGGCCAACCAAAACACCACCGAGACCTCTCGCTCCATCATCCAGCGTCGCGATGGACAAGGTTGCGACAGATATGACGGAGTTGCCGGCAGTTTCAGCCGCTCCAGCCCTGGTCACTACATTGCCCAAACAGACCGTTGGGTCACCGAAAATGCCGCGCGCCAAAAGCGCTAAACCCGAGTCACACCCGCTGGCCAAAGCTGCCGGGAGCCTTGATCGAAATATTCTTCAACGAGAGCTGGAGAAAACACTGGGCTTGTCACCGGTAAAGGTCTCAAAGATGATGGCTGAACCAGGCTTGGAGGCCCTTTGCGTGGCTTTGCGGGCAGTGGAAACCCACCCGCCCCTGGCCCACAAACTGCTGACCGCCGTTCATATGACAGCCCGTCGTGACATGCGGATCGTCGAACGTCTGCGGATTGCCTATGCAAATCTTGATCCAGCCGATTGCCGCAAGGCGCTGGATGAATGGCAGCGCAATGACCCCATCGCCAAAGCAGCTCCTGTTAACAGCCATGCCGTACCGACCGACGGGTTGAGGGGACGTGTGAGCCAAACCGTATTGACGGATGAGGACCTGTTTGAACCTGAAGTGCCGGTTGCCGACAAAGCTTAGGTTTGCACAACCTTGACGGTGTGAGGCAGGGCATCTGTTTCCAGCTCAACGACCCAAATGTCTGTGTCATAGCGGCGCTCACGGTCTAAACGCGCATTGATGTCCACCTCGGATGTGCCATCCATGATGCATTCAAATCGACGGCCGTCCAAAGCATCGCCATCATCCTCACCATCCATGAAGACACTCTGGGGCGCAGGCCCGAACAAACGCAGATGGCCGACACGTGTGCGCTGTATGATGTAGATCGAGCCGGCTTCTCCGGCGCCCCGCTTGGCGATGGCGGCGAAACCACCGTCGGCAAAGACTGAGCGCAGAAGTGCGCTGCAAAATACGTCACTGGTCAAGCGCATAACAAACGGTACCCTACCCGTTATCAACCGGTTTCAGGCACTCGGCAAATCCTTTATCAAAGAGCGCCAACCTCCATCAGTTTGCGCAGAATATCGATATCAGGTTCACCGGTTGGTGGCATGCCGTGGGATCGCTGGAAAGCCGCAATCGCAGCGCGGGACTGAGACCCCAAAATACCATCCACTTCCAGCTCCGGATTGCTGTAAGCCTTCAGGCCCCGTTGAACGCGGGCTGTCAAATCCTGCTCCGGCGCAACCAGCTGGAGCTTTTGAGCGCTCGGGGTCGCCCGCGGCAAGGGCGACGATGCCGTGGACGTCCCCTTGATTGACGACATGCGAACGTGTGCCAGCAGCCGGCCCGATGGCTCTCCCGTTGCCTCGAATCCTGCCGCGCGCTGATAGGCGCGGATCGCCTCTCGCGTTTTGGCGCCAATCTTTCCGTCGAGCCCACCGGAATAGAAGTTCTTTTCGGCAAGTGCGATCTGAAGTTCTTCGATCAGCGGGTCAATGGGATTGATGACAATCTTGCGCATACCGTTCTGCCCGCTCTGCCCGTTTTGGGCCTCAGCCGTGGGCCTGTCTCCAAGCACCGACGCTCCGGGCAAAACGGCCATGCCCCGTGTGGACCATAAGGGTGCGGGGTGGGTATCGTCTTGCAGATAGGCAGCGTTCACACCCACTGCACCCGCCCACAAAACCGTCACGCCCAACGCTGCGCTGGCCAGCGGGTTGGCAAGCATTGCGCCGGTTAAGCGACCGGTAGCGGGTTCCACAGGCGGTGGTGACGTGCGAGATGGCATATTTCGTTCAGGCTCCGGCTGCTATGCTGTTGCAGCGATCATGTTTGCCCTTGCATTCGACTGATCGCTTGGCTCAGGTATTTGTGTTTCGATAGGCGGTGCTTTCACCGCATCGGCGTTGATCGGCACGACGACCTCCGGTTCCATGTTGGGCAACAACACACGCACGGTGGTGCCGTGTCCAAGGCGCGATGCCAGATCAAGGCGACCGCCATGCAGCTCCACAAAGCCCTTCACAATGGCCAGGCCCAGCCCGGTGCCCTCTGCATGGCGAGAGTGCCTGTCATCTGCTTGGACAAATGGCATGCACGCCGTCGCAAGATCGGCCTCACTCATGCCGACACCGAAGTCACGAACGGTGAGCAATACACCCCGATGTTTGCGCTCCAGACCAAGGCGCACCTCGCCTCCCGCATGGGAAAATTTGACCGCATTGCTGAGCAAATTGATCGCAATCTGTTTGAACGCTTTCTTGTCGGCAAAGATTGTGTCCAGCCCGGGTTGAATGTCCGCCTCAATGCGAACGCCTGACCCGTTGCCGGATGCTTCGGCCAGAGAACAGGCGCCCGACAGAACGGGACCAACTTCGAATTCATCACAAGCCAGTTGATAGTAGCCCGCATCGATTTTTGATGCGTCCAATATGTCGTTTACAATGGCCAGCAAATGCTCACCGGCGCCGTGAATGTCATTGAGATATTCCAGCTGCCTTTCGGACACCGGCCCAGCCACCGACTGCCGCAGCAGATCGGAGAAACCAAGGATGGCATTGAGCGGTGTCCGGAGCTCGTGGCTCATGGTCGCGATGAAGCGTGTTTTGGAACCATTGGCCGCTTCCAACTCTGTCTGGAGCTTTTGCACCTGGTCTCGCAGCTCAGCGAGCTCCGCATCACACACAATCGTCGCATCAATGGTTCCGCGCGCATTGGCCATCAAGGTGAGGCGCACGGGTTGCCAGACGTTAAGCGAAGTTTGCAAACGGCATTCCAGCTGCTCCTGAGTGCCGTTCGACGCAGCACGATCCAGGCCTGCCAAAAGGGCAATGCGGTCTGCTACATTGACGCGGTGTATCAAAGGCCGGTCAGACACGCCGATTTGAAGTTCGGCGCAGAATGCTCCGTGGCAATCCAAAACACGGCTGGACCGGTCCATCTCCAACGTGCTGATGAGCGACTGCGTTTCGGTGTTTGCGGCGCCATTGCTTGCGGCCCGCGCCACGCCGCGCGCACAAACCGCACCCAACACGGCTGAAGCAAACGCAAGCGCGAGGCCGAATTCGGTGATCTCTGGTCGGCCCAGAAAAGCGAAATGTGCCCAACCTGCATAGGCGATAGCCGCGAGCACACCCAACACCCAAGTGGGGCGATCGATCATCACACAGGCGCCACCCAGGACCATTATTGCGATCAACCCCGTCAGCCAACTCGCCGGGAAAGCTGTGGTCGCAATGGCGGTGCTAAGGAGTGTGGCAAGAAACGCCCAGCGGAAGCTCCTGACCAAAGAGCCTGAGTTTGAGAGGGTGCGGGCCGGAATGACAAACAGAGCAAAACTGACGATCGCAAGCAAATGCAGCAAACTGAAATCAGTCACCAAGCTCGCCACAAATGGCAGGGCGGCAACCGGCAAGATTGCCAAAACCAGATATGCACCCATGAAGGACTTGTGCAGGGTGCGAAGATTGGAAGCCTCCTCCACACTGCCATGCACAGCCGCATCAAGTCGGCGCGAAAGCGCGGCGACGAGGCGTTCAGGTAAACTGTTTGGCGGCTGGTGCAAATCGATCTCCGGTGTTGGAGACACTCAACCTCACAGCGGTGGTGCAACCCTTAACGTCAGCAGGCCAAACGGCGCAAAACCGCAATTGAGGGCACAAAATGCCCGCGTTTTGGACAATAGGGTGAACGAATTCTTTCGGCTCAAAACCGGAACAAATGGTTGATAAGGCGGCAGATGACACCAGTCAGCACAGCTCTATACCACTGATATTATTAGACTATCATGTACTTCGAACTCCTGCCAGCCATCAGAAGTGTCAATAGAATCGCTAAATTGCAATGGAATGGGTTTACGGGGGCGCTGTTTGAGCGCCGATAGATACAATTTGAGGCAAATGCAGTCATGCATCTCATCTCGATGGCGACACTCCCATGGCAGCTTTAGTGGACGACGGCGGAACAACCGCCGCACCTTTGTGACGGGATTCGCCTGTGCATGTGGACGGCCATTTGGCGCCGCCGCGCTGGCACACTAGGAGAGACGCGATGCTTATGAAACTTGCCAAAGCCTGCGCCGTATTGGCGATCACCGCAGCTTTTATTCCGGGCGAAAGTATTGGCTCCATGCCCGGCCTGTCGTCAGACGCGCCGGAGCAATTTGCAGTGTATGGGGCACGCGCTGTTGCGACAGTTGGTGCTGAAGTGAACTCCACATGCGCCGCCCGCGCCGAATTGTGCGACCAGATAAAGAGCACCACAAGCGCAGCCAGGGCCACTGTCACTGGCTCCGTCGGATCGGCCATGGACGTCGGCGTTGCGAGCGATCCCATCGCCCGACAGATTGCGCTGGAAACAGCGAAGGCCACCTTGTCATCGCTCTAGGCAAGGCAAACCGGATGCACCTATTTTAAGAGTGTGGGGCTTGAGGCTTTAGACTTGGGGCGTGTGCCCCCCTCGCCTCCTAGGCACATTTGGCTATATGACGGACGGAACCGCAATAGGAGCCGAACATTGGCCACGCCCCCAATTGAAGACATCGTCGAGAATTTCGAGTTTCTGGATGAATGGGACGATCGCTATCGCTATGTCATTGAGCTTGGGCGCATGTTGGAACCGCTGGCGGATGATGAACACTGTGACGACAACAAGGTGGAGGGGTGCGTAAGCCAAGTTTGGTTGACCTGCGAACCCAGTGATGGCGCTCCGGAAAAGCTACATTTCAAAGGCGACTCGGATGCGCACATAGTGCGGGGCCTCGTGGCAATTGCGTTGGCAGCCGCCAATGACAAAACCCCCCAGGATATTTTGGCCACTGATATGAATGGCATCATGTCGCAAATCGGTCTGGAAGAGCATCTCACGCCGCAACGTGCAAATGGACTGCAGGCTATGATCGCCCGCATCCGTGCTCATGCCGAGGCACGGATGGTTTAGCGCCCATTTTCAGATGAGATGAGTGAAACCTATTCGGGCAGGGCACGGGTGGGTATGTGTTCGCCGTCACCCCAAGCACGTATTGCGCCGTTACTTCTTGGGGATTTAGCCGCAGCCACCAGTCCGTAATGCCGACCCAACTCGTCGAGCGCCATGGCTAGAACAATCCGCCCTGCGCGGCGGGGCCAATTGCGCTCGCGTTCGATATCAGTGATGGTTTTGAGATGGCAGCACACATCCTCCACAATTCCGGCATGACCGACGGTGAGACTTTGAAGTGCTTTTTGAACGCGTGCGCGGGCATCCATTGCCGCGTCGGACAAATCGTCGCCGCCACGGGCCGCGCCGCGGCCACCGCTAGCCAGGGACGCCTCCCAGTTTGAAGAGATCCGCTGGCGCAGCTGGCCGCGCTCATAGTCCAGCCGCAGCCGTTCCCCGGCTTGAAATTGGGTATCGCTCAGCAGGCGCTGGCCGTTTTTGCTCTTTCTGCGGTAAAGCCAAGCAAGCGGACTTTCGGCTAAATTGGCCATTGCCATTTGTCGGGTCCTGTCCGGCAATGTGATTTCGACGGCATGTACGTCACGATGTTGGGCGCCATAGGGGTCATAATGGCTGTCTGGCTGCGAATTCAGGTCGTGGAGTGCGCGCTTTAGGTGAGCCTGCCCTGACGATGTTATAGCCAGACGTTGATCTGCCAATCGAACGGCAAGGCCCGCAGTTAACCAGCCCAGGATCAAATGAGGAGGTACGGCGCGG
>JBCBZX010000186.1:0-6036 GCA_039815105.1 Pseudomonadota bacterium | reverse complement strand
AGCCAGCCTGTAACATAATGTCATTTCGCAAGATCAGCGGTGTGTCCAACTCCTGTAACCAGGCTACTAACAGTTCGCGGTGGTTCTGCTCCCACTGCTCATAGGGTCCTTCGCCCTCGGCAAGGGCAAACTCTTCCGGTACATCCTTAAATGCGCAGCGAAAAAGGCTTACCGTCTCGATCTTGAAGACGGGCTGACCCCGATGGTCGAGTGCGACGTCCTGCCGGCCGACGACGGGCTCCTGCTCCAACCCCTGTTCGACGTGAACCGCTGGCATACAGGTAGCCGTCTTCTCGCCCTTGATGACCTGCCGGATGAGGAACTCATCAATTTCCGGCTGGTCAGGCATGAACTGGAACGTCACCATGCCTTCGGGAAGGTCCTCGCGTTTCACGAGCTCAGACCCCCAAACAGGGTTGGCATGTCGAGCGGCCGGAAGCCGTAATGGCTCAGCCAGCGTGCGTCGGCGTCGAAGAAGGCGCGGAGGTCCGGCATGCCATACTTGAGCATGGCGATGCGATCGATGCCCATGCCCCAGGCAAAGCCTTGCCAGACGTCGGGGTCATAGCCGCCGGCGCGCAGGACATTGGGGTGAACCATGCCGCAACCCAGGATCTCCATCCAATCATTGCCCTCACCAAACTTCACTTCTGAGCCGGAACGGTCGCACTGAATGTCGACTTCCAGGCTCGGCTCGGTGAAGGGGAAGAAGGATGGGCGGAAGCGCATCTTCACGTCATCCACTTCGAAGAACGCTTTGCAGAACTCTTCCAGCACCCAGCGCATGTTGGCGACGGTGGCCTGCTTGTCGACCACGAGTCCCTCGACCTGGTGGAACATGGGAGAGTGGGTTGCATCACTGTCCTGGCGGTAGGTCTTGCCGGGAATGATGATGCGGATGGGTTCGTCCTTGGTCGCTTCGTTGCCGCTCATGGCTTCCATCGTGCGGATCTGCACGGGGGAGGTGTGGGTGCGGAGCACCTTGCGCTCGCCATTCCCATCGGGCTTGAAGAAGAAGGTATCGTGCATCTCCCGGGCCGGGTGACCTTCGGGGAAGTTCAGAGCGGTGAAATTGTAATAGTCAGTTTCGATGTCCGGCCCCTCGGCAATCGAGAACCCCATGTCAGCGAAGATGGCGGTCAGCTCGTCCGTCACCTGGCTAAGCGGGTGGATGCGCCCTGCCTGCTCGGGGGGCGTGCGCAGCGGCAGGGTGACGTCCAGAGTTTCAGCGGCCAGGCGGGCGTCGATGGCCGCGTCTTTGAGCTCTGTCTGGCGGGCCTTGATGGCAGCGGCAACGTCGTTCTTGAGCGCGTTGAGGGCTGGGCCTGCGGTCTGGCGCTCCTCCGGGCTCATTTTGCCCAGCGTTTTCATCTTTTCGGACACGGAGCCCTTTTTGCCGATGGCAGCGACCCGCGCGGTTTCCAGCGCCGGTTCGTCTTCGGCGGCGGCGACTTGGGCCAGAATCTCGTCTCGCAAATTGTTCAGATCGTCGGACATCACAGGTTCATTTCGTTGAGGCCAGAAAAAAGCCCGCGGCGGATTGCTCCGGCGCGGGCTCCAATATCAGGATATGCGCCGGATTAACCTACGGCGCTTTCAAAAGCGTTTGGCGTAGTCTTCTTGAGATATTCAAGAGCGGTCTTCGCTTGCGCGACCATGGCTTCGAAAGCTTGTGGCTCGTGGATCGCCAGCTCGGACAACATCTTGCGGTCAACTTCGATGCCCGCCTTGTTGAGGCCATCCATCAGACGTGAGTATGTCAGGCCATGCTCGCGCGCTGCCGCGTTGATCCGCTGTGTCCAGAGGCGACGGAAGTCGCGCTTGCGCACCTTGCGGTCGCGGTACTGGTATTGAAGGCCCTTCTCGACAGCCTGCTTGGCGACGCGGATCGTCTTGCGACGGGCGCCGTAATAGCCCTCGGCTTTCTTGAGAACTTTTTTGTGCTTTGCGTGGGCGGTAACGCCGCGTTTCACTCGTGCCATCTGTCAGCGCTCCTATTTCAGGCCGTAGGGCATGAATTTCTTGACGATCTTGGTGTCCGCTTCGGACAGGACCATCGTGCCGCGGGCATCACGGATGAATTTGTTGGATCGCTTGATCATGCCGTGGCGCTTGCCAGCCTGCGCGACCTTGAGCTTGCCAGAGGCAGTCATTTTGAAGCGCTTTTTCACGCTCGATTTTGTCTTCATCTTGGGCATTTCATCACCTTTCAACGCAGCCAAATGGTGCACAATGGAGTGCGATGGCTGTCTGGAGTCTTCTTGATTGACACCAGCCACGGCATGCCCTGCCGGACCAGTGATGGCGGGGCGTACCGCGATGCGCCCACAATTGCAAGTGTTGTGGCTGTTTTGCGGGCTACAGGAAGCGGTGCAGCACTTTGGGAAACATGATGCGCAATGCATTGTCCTTCAGCCGTACGTGCCGCCAAATGTGGAACAGCGCGTGGCCAGCTGCGATGACGGCCAGCAAATAGAATTCAATTGAATGCACAAGCCCCACCCAGTCATTGGCCTTGGGCAGGCCCAAGGGTGGCGCGATGGGCACAACTCCACCGGCGAACAACAGCCTTGAAGATGTGAGGCCCAACAAAAAACCGGTTACGGCGACGCCAAACAGACCCCAGATAAGTGTGATATGCAGCCAGCGGTGCACGATGCGCGCCCAAGGTGGCAGTTTTGGCGCGCGTGTTGAGGCGAGACCGCGCCGCCAATAATCGGCGGTCCACAAAAGGGCCAGCGTCACAAAGATCAGACCAAACACAGAGTGCAACTGAACCGCCCAAGGCCCCACTGAACGCACGTCGCTTGGTTGCACCAAGGTGAACCAGACAAATAAGGGCACGATCGACCAGTGCACGGTTTTGAGTAGCTGGCGGCGGGTGGGGCGGGGCATGGTTGGCAATATTCCACCATTCGGTGCTGATCTCAAATGTGACGTGTCTTGCTGGTACAGGGCGGCACTCCGGACTCAGTGTGAATTTATTGCAGATAGGCTGCGAGCCACCTTCGATGGGGAGAACGCCTGTTTCGTTCGTGCATCAAGCCTGTGACCGAGCTGATGGCAAGACGGTGGCAAGCATTCCAATGGGCGAAATGACAGTAAAGTAGACAGGAGACGGCAATGCGGACCTTTTGCCACCCAAAAAATGGCTCGCTAAGCTCAAAAAATGAAGACCTCAAACGATCTTGGCTTACTCCTCCTTCACGCCTTACCATTGGATAGGCGAATGTGGAGAAGCCAGCTTAGACTCATGCCTGAGCGAACCACTGCGCCTGACCTTTACGACTTTGGGAACAACATTGAACAATGGGCTGCAAAGAGCCTCGACCTTATCTCGCAGGATCGATTTGTTGTTGTTGGATGTTCAGTTGGTGGATCGTGCGCTTTGGAACTTGCCAACTTGGCCCCGGACCGTGTTGCTGCAGCCATTCTAATTGGAACCAAGGCGCGATGTGATCCAGACCCAATTTCTCATGCTGCGTCTCTTGGAACAGTTTTAGATAAGGGAGTTGCAGGTGCGTGGGAGCGATACTGGAAACCGCTCTTTAGGAACGACCATGCATCTGGCATCGCTCAACAAGCTAAAAAAATCGCCTTGGAACAGTCGTCAGAAGACCTGATTTGCGGTCTGGATGCGTTCTACACACGCAAAAGTCGTGAGCATGTCGTTATGGAAAGCCCTTTCCCGATACATGTTGTAACAGGCGACCGCGACGACCTACCGGGTTTGAAATATTCACACCAACTTGCAGAATTATCGAAAAATGCTCGCCTTCACGTGGTCAATGATTGCGGGCACTACGTGCCAATGATGCAGTCAATCGCCCTTAACAAGCTGATCGCTGACGTCGTCAGAGATACCGACACAAACTGCGCTTGGTAGGTTTGGGCTCAAGGCGAATGGCCGCTAGGCGGACAAAGCCGCCGTCATGATGTTGCACGTTCGATGAGGGACGTTGGCACACTTGTCTCTTCAACGGGTTCACCCAAAGCGCATCGCACAGCAGTCTCCGCCTTAGCGGCTGCATCTTGCGCCACAGTGGTAAGACCAAGCTGGGCAGCAAATGGGGCATCGTCGAAGCCGACTATTGCCATATCCTGCGGCACCTTCACTCCTCGCTCGCGACAGGCGTCCATTCCGCCTTGAGCAACGACGTCGGACATCGCCAGCACAGCTGTTGGGCGGTCAACGTTTCTATCCAACAGCGCGTCCATCGCGGCCCGTCCACTTTCCCTCGCATTTAGCTTGCAAATGCGGATCGGGACGGTGGATGGCTCAATCCCAGCCTCAGTGAAAGCTTCTGCATAACCCTGCCACCGTTCCTTGGGAAAGCGGATAGAGGCGACGCTGAAGTCGCCGGGCGATCCTTCACGATCTGATCGGTGGCGCGTGGTTGGCAACGAGATGATACCAATAGTTCGATGCCCTTTTTTGATGAGATGCCGCGCCGCTGCCCTCGCTCCACCAGCATCATCTACGCCGATACCAATTAAGCCGTCTCGGTCTGGCATATCGATCCCAATGACAGGGCGGCCTCGCTCAACCGCGCGTTGGATCACCGGATCGTCTCCTGCGAGTCCGTAGAAGATAATTGCATCTACTGCAGCAACATCGAGCGCGGCTGGCGGGCGTGGTCGTTCGCTTTTCTCATGGGGAATGGCGGGAAGTAGAAGCAAACCGACTTGCCGAGCCTGACATGCCTCCATAAGCGCGCTCATGAAAGTACGCACAAAAGCGTCCTGCATGAGGTAGGTCATTGGTTCGGGGATGTAGAGCGCGATAGCTCCGGCATGCCCTGTGCGCAAAAGCCGTCCTTCAATACCTGGGCCACGGTAGCCCAGTTCCTCAGCGCGCTCTAATACAAGCTTGCGCAGAGCTGGGGAGAGCTGGTCGGGACGATTGAAGGCATTCGATACCGTTGCGACCGAAACACCAAGCGTGCGCGCAACGTCAGCAAGACGCAGTCGGGATGGGCGCGCATCGGTTGGCATCTGATGAAAATCGCTTTCAAGAGCATTTGGGCTTGTTCTGAAACGTTTAAGTCCAATGCTAGCGCGGATCAATGAATTGATCGGACAGCACCATGCATGACCAACACCAAAACGACGTCGAGGACGGCGTATCCCGATACTATGGGAACAAAGCCGCTCTAGGCGCTAAGACATCTGGTGATCCGCGCATGTGGGCAGCCTTCGGTCTGTTCTTCATTCTAGCGTTCGCCTTCGCCTCATGGCTCCCGCGCCTGCCCGAATTGAAGCGCGCGTTCGGCATGTCAGAAGGTGATATCGGCTTTGTGCTACTGGCAATGCCGGTTGCGCAGCTCTGCGTCATTCCATTGGTTGCTTATGGCTCAATGCGGCTGCGACTACGCACACTCAATCTCATCTGCATCACTTGGCTGCTCGTCGCCATTGCTTTGATCGGCCTGGCAACCGGCCCGATTTCGCTTGCTGCCGTCATATTCCTAATCGGGGCTGGAGCGGGGTCCACGGGTGTTGCCATCAACGCTGCCGG
Organism: Pseudomonadota bacterium; assembly: GCA_039815105.1. GTDB lineage: Bacteria > Pseudomonadota > Alphaproteobacteria > Rhizobiales > Rhizobiaceae > JBCBXA01. The sequence continues at coordinate 518 of JBCBZX010000186.1, read as the reverse complement.
GTTTGCGGCAGAGGAAGCCATGGAACGGCCGATCCTGTCGCGCTGTCATGCGATGTATTCTGTGGGTCTCGCTGCAGGAGGATTGACCGCAGGCTTCATCGCAGCGGCGGGCGTCCCGATCATCGTCCACCTCGCTATGACCAATTTCCTTCTTTTTGTCGTCCTGTTGGTGATCGTCCGGGCGGTCGTGGATCCGCGCAAGGCAGAGGACGATGCACCCAAATTTGCATGGCCCAAGGGCGCGCTCGTAATCCCCGGCCTCATCGCCATGGGGTGCCTGATGGCGGAAGGCGTGTCGGTGGATTGGTCATCCATCTATCTTGCGGAGGTGATCGATGCCCCTGCCGCGTTAGTGGGTGCGGGCGTTGCGGCGTTCTCCGGTGCGATGGCGGTGATGCGTTTTGCAGGCGACTGGATTTCAGAACGTTTATCGCCCCGCTTGATTGTCGGCGGAGGGGCGGCGTTGAGTGCAGCGGGTTACGGAGTCACAGCAGCAGCTCCAAACGCGCCTGTCGCTT
>JBCBZX010000163.1:0-6873 GCA_039815105.1 Pseudomonadota bacterium | reverse complement strand
GTGTCTTCGCAGACGAGCGTATCCGGGTTCAGCAGCAGCAGCCATTCCGTATCGGCTTTTTCCGCCGCCACATTATTGGCTTTTGCAAAGCCCATATTTTCCGATGACCGGATCAGCTCAACCTGCGGGAACGCAGCGGCGATCGCATCCGCAGAACCGTCTTGAGAGTCATTGTCCACTACAATTGTGCGGAAGCGCGCCATGCGCGTATTGGCGTAAAGCGTTTCCAGCGCCTCAGTCGTGATTTTGGGAGCAGGTACTGTCTTGCTCCACCAGGAAGACGGATGACGACCCGGCGGTGTGTGTTGCTGCCAATGGGGTCGAGTAGGTGAGGGCATGGGCCGCTGGCCGCGCGAACTGATGAGCGGTTTCAAAGTGCACAGCCTCGCTGTCGCACTCGCGCTTGCCTGCGCTTTCTCAACAGCTGGTTACGCACAGACAGTCGCGTCCACCGCCGTCAGAGCCGACGAACAGTTGGCGCTTGAGGCTGACCAGCTGATCTATCGGCGGGCCACCGACGAAATCGAAGCCGTCGGCGGCGTAGATATTCTCTACCAGGGCAATCGGCTGATTGCGGATCGTGTGATCTACAATCGCACGACGGGCCGCGTTGTCGCACGGGGCAATGTTGAGCTGTTTGATGGATCCGACAATGTGCTCCGCGCGCAGGTCATTGATGTGACGGACGACTTCTCGCGTGGATTTGTCGAGGCGGTGGAACTGAGGAGCCCTGCCTATGGCGAGTTTCAGGCCGCCCGTGGCGAGCGCGTATCCGATACACGCTACGAGTTTACCGACGGCGCCTATCGGCCATGCCGCGTTTGCGAAGCCAATCGTGATAAACCAACTCTCTGGAGCGTGCGGGCCAAGACCATCATCATCGACGAAGAGGAGCGGACCGTCGTATACCGCGACGCAACCTTCGCACTGTTTGGCCAGCCAATTGCGACGCTTCCCTATTTTCGACATGCGGATCCTCGCGTCAGCCGCTCCACCGGTCTCCTCAGGCCACAATTCGGCTATTCGGACGAGCGCGGCCCATCAATTGGCATTCCTTACTTCATGGTTCTGTCCGATCGGACTGACCTGACAATTACCGGTACGGCGTTTTCGCGCCAGGGGTTCATGCTCGACACCGAGTTCCGCCAGCGACTGGACGAAACACCGCTTGGCACCGGCACCTACACGTTGCGCGGCGCTGGCATCTATCAGTTGACGCCCGGTGCGTTCTCTCCGGGGTCTGTGGATGCCAATAAGCGGTGGCGCGGCTTGCTGGCTACAACTGGTAAGTTCAAGCCAGGCACAAATTGGACGTTCGACTGGGATATCGTTTTTCAATCGGACCGCACCTTCGGGCGCACATATGACGTGAAGGGCTATAATGGTGAGGTGATCACCAACAATGTGTCCTTAACTGGCCTTGAAGGCACCAGCTATTTCGACCTGTCCGGCTATCAGTTTCTCGTTCAGGACAGCCTCGATTTGCAAGACCGCCAAGCGCTGGTGACCCCGCATCTCACCTATGAGAAAACTCTGGCCGAAGGTGACTGGGGCAAGTTCCAATTCGTCACCCGCGGGTCGAACATTATCCGTGTTGCCCGGGATGCGAAAACTGTGCCCGGCGATACCAAATTTGAAGGCCTTGAAGGGCGTGCAAGTCGCCTTGCATCAGAGTTCATCTGGTCCGGCAAGTTCACCGGCGGCGGCATGGTGTTCAAACCGCTCCTGGCCGCCCGAGGCGATTTCTACTCCTACCAGACCAACACTGCCGCGGGCATCGCCGGTGCAGACGCAGGTGTGATAGGCATGGCGACTGCCGGTTTGGAAGTATCTTATCCCGTGCTTGTCACAGCGCCGGGTAGCACACACATCATCGAGCCGGTTGCGCAAATATACGCGCGGCCAAACGAGCGTCTTGCCGGTCAGTTGCCCAACAATGATGCCCATTCCCTTGTGTTCGACAGCACCTCGCTCTTCGCCCGTGACAAGTTCAATGCTGTCGACCGGGTCGAGGGCGGCACGCGGGTGAACTATGGCCTTCGTTACTCGGCTGCCTTTGATAACGGGCTGACCCTGGGAGCGATCGCAGGGCAGTCTTGGCATGTTGCTGGCGTCAACTCATTTGCCGTGCAGGATGTGGCGAATTCCACCGCTACTTCCGGGCTGGAAACAAAACTCTCTGACATTGTGTTTGGGGTCAATGCCGGGTTTGGCAAAGTGGCGTCCCTTGATGCGCGGGTCCGGTATGATCAGCACAGCAGCAAACTGGCTCGAGCTGAAGTTGAGGGCACCCTTTATGGCGAGGATTTGCAGCTTGGCCTTGGCTACACATTTGTGGATGAACAGCCGCTTTTGGGCTTTGTGTCAGACCGCCACGAAGTGTCCGGCTCATTTCAGGCCAACCTGACGGAAAATTGGGTGGTTGGTCTTGGAGCGAGTTACGACTTCTCCGGCGGCTCATTCGTTACATCCAACGCAACCTTGGGTTATCAAGCTGATGCTGGCTATTTCGGCATCAATTACAGCCGCGAAGAACCTGGCTACACCACAAATGAGATCACCCAGAGCTTTGACTTTGAGGTTCGGCTATTCCCGTTTGAGTAATTTTCACTCAGATATTCAAGAATACGCGACCTTACGGAAAGCGCTTCACGATTTTGCCGAAATGGCCGATAAAGAGTGAGTTAGCATCCGCTGGATCACTGCACTGGAGACAATTTATGCGTAGAACATCATTAAGGCGCCCATCACAGGCCCTGGCCATCGCGGTTGGACTGGCGCTTGGTCTTGGTGTCACGCCGATTGGCGGTGGCCTTTCGCCAGCCACGGCCATAGCGGCCACCAAAATTGTCGCAACCGTGGACAATCGTGCGATTACAAACAATGACGTTCGTCGGCGCGCTGCGTTGCTGCGCCTTCAGCGAAAGCGCGGCAATCTCAACGCTCTGGCTAAGGAAGAGCTGATCGAAGAGGCTCTCAAACTCAATGAAGCTGACCGCAGAAACGTACGTGTTCCCGACTCCCGCGTGGACAGTGCCTTTGCTGGGTTTGCTCGGAGCAACAATCTCACGCAGCGCCAGCTAAATCAGGTTTTGAACCGCGCTGGTGTTGGCCAGCGTGGATTTAAGGATTTTATCCGCGCGCAAATTGCTTGGAGTGCACTTGTCGGTTCCCGCCGTGGAGCTCGCCGCTCTGGCGCGTCCAACATAAATGAGCTTTTGTTCCAGCAGACCGAGCGCGCCCGCACTAATGAATACGTGCTGCAGCAGGTCGTTTTTTTCGCCACCAATCGCTCAGCCTCTAAGTCGGTTTCGGAGGCTAAAGCCATGCGATCTGGCTTCACCGATTGCTCGGCAACACTAGGCCAAGCAGCCCCTTATAAGAATGTGGTTGTCAGGTCTTTGGGCCGTGTTCAGGAAGATCGGCTGCCGGCTGATTGGAAGAAGTTTATTATCGGCACCCCCGAAGGTGGCGTGACCACTGTGCGTAGAACCGACCGGGGAGCAGAGTTTATTGCGGTCTGCCGAAAGGCCGCTCTGGGTAAAGAAGGTGGCCAAAAAGCGGGATTTGAGCTGGAAGTTGAAGGCGGTGCTGAAGCTGAAAAGATAGCGGATAAATATTTGGCGGAGCTGCGCGAAAAGGCAGTGATACGCTGACACTGCAATCTTTGCGTTTGGCCGTATTGCGTTTGATCGTGCGTCTCAACTGGCTCAACCGAACGTCTTGGCCTGATTTGAGATGACCGAAACCTCCTTTGACGGTTTGCCGCCTTTGCGTCATGTGGTGGACGCCCATGGCATCGGTGCAAAAAAATCCCTGGGGCAGAATTTTCTGTTCGATCTCAACTTAACCGGTCGTATTGCCCGCGCAGCGGGCGATATCGTCGGCGCAAACGTGCTTGAGGTTGGACCCGGCCCGGGGGGGCTCACGCGTGCTATTTTGATGCAAGATCCTGCCAAATTGATTGCCATTGAGCCCGACCCGCGCTGCCATCCTGCGTTGGGGGAGATTGCGCTTCACTGTGGCGGTACGCTGGAGGTGGTGGATGGCGACGCCCTCACGGTTGATCAAGACGCTTTATTTGGCGGCGAGCCATACGCCGTCATCGCCAATCTGCCTTACAATGTGGGCACCCAGTTGCTGCTCAACTGGCTGACCATTCAGCATTGGCCACCCAGTTGGGTTTCGCTGACATTGATGTTCCAACGCGAAGTGGCACAGCGCATTGTTGCCGAGCCGAAAACCTCCTCATATGGGCGCTTGAGTGTTCTGGCGGGGTGGCGAGCCCATTGTGATTTGATGTTTGAGGTTAGCCCGCAGGCCTTTCATCCGCCGCCAAAAGTCACCAGCGCCATCGTTCACCTCACGCCGCGCTTGCAACCGCTACCGTGCAACCTGAAATCATTGGAGCGTGTTACAGCGGCAGCCTTTGGTCAGCGAAGAAAAATGCTTCGCGCCAGTCTCAAATCATTGGGCGGAGCCGAGCTTCTGGAAGCGGCCAACATTGATCCGACACGGCGCGGTGAAACGTTGAGCGTTGAGGAATTTGTCGCCTTGGCAAATGGTCTACCGGCCTAGGCTTTGGTCTTTTGAAGCTCTTCAACGAACGAAAACAATGATGGCCGCCGTTCGCGGCGCAGGCGCTCCGCTGTCAATATGGAGCGAACTTCTTCAAATGCTTTGCTCAAGTCACGATTGACGATGACGTAGTCGTAATTGTCCCAAGCAGCCATTTCGATGCGGGAATTTGCCAGACGCTTTTCAATGACCTCATCACTGTCTTCTGCCCGGCGCACGAGCCGTTTGCGCAGCTCATCCATGGATGGGGGCAAGATGAAAATGCTCACCACATTGCCGCGTGCACGCTCGAAAACCTGTAGCGCACCCTGATAGTCAATATCGAGCAGTATGTCGCGGCCCTCATCCATGGCTCGCTCGGCCGGGTCCCTCGGTGTGCCGTAATAATTGCCGTGGACGTGGGCGAACTCCAGCAAAGCATCGCTCTCGGTCATGCGCTTGAACTCGGTCTCACTGACGAAATTATAGTGCACGCCATCAATCTCGCTGCCGCGGCGCGGGCGGGTGGTTGCCGAGATGGAAAGGGAGATATCGGGATCGCTATCGAGCAGATTGCGGGCGAGCGTGCTTTTGCCCGCGCCCGAAGGCGAGGACAGGACCAGCATCAAGCCGCGTCGCTCAAACTCAGCTCGCTCCGCTTTGGTCTGGCCTTCGCTCATACTGGTTCATTTCGCTAGTGTGTTATCTCTCACACTGGTGTGCGCGATGGGTCCATAGAGATCAATATGCGGCCCCGGTTGTGCCCGGCTCAATGCTTGTCGGCCCGCGCTGCCCGTGCCGCATCATCGCTGGGCTTGGCGTCCACCCAACTTGTCTCACCATTTGCCCAGCGCTCGCGCTTCCAAAAGGGGGCGTCTGTTTTGAGATAGTCCATAACGGTATCCACCGCCTCGATTGCCGCTTTGCGGTGCGGGCTGGTGGCCACAACCGCAACAATCGGCTCACCGGGTAGAACGCGGCCGTGGCGGTGATGAATCGCAATGGCTGTGGCGCCAGTGCTCGAAAGGGTTTGTCGGGCAATGCGCTCAAGTTGCGCCTCGGCCATGCCGGGATAATGCTGAAGTTCCAGCGCCTCCAACTTTCCGCCTTCACCGCGACAAATGCCGAGAAAGGTCGCCACGGCTCCGGTTCCCATATTTGTGCCTGCTTCTGTGTCCGGCGCATCTGTGAGGCGTGCAGTCAGCGCGGCCCCATCCGGAGCCATTTCGTCAACCTGCACAATGATCTCATTCATGGCTTAGCCGCCAGTCATGGGCGGGAAAAACGCCACTTCTCTTGCAGAGCCCAGCTCTGCGTCCAAACCAGCATGCTGCTGGTCAATGGCCGCGCGGATGGATGCGCGATCGCTGAAGGCATCGCCATGGGCGTCGCTGCGCGTTTCAATCAGGCGCAGCAGGTCGCCAACGGTGTGCACATGGTCGGGCAGGTCTACGCTCTCCGCTTCCAGGCCGATTTTGTCGCGCAGCCGCGCAAAGTACAAAACGTTGATTGTGCCGGGCATCGTTACCTGTCAGGCCTCGTCGCGGGTGAGATAGGCCATGGTTTTGGTGAAGTAATCATAGCCCGTGAAAAGCGTCAGCGCCGCCGACGCCCACAACAGGACCAAGCCAATTTCGATGACGAATGCACCCAGCGCCGAGCCTGCCAGCAGCAGAAGCAGCGAGACCAGTTGCACGGTTGTCTTCCATTTGGCCAGCTGCGTTACCGATGTGACGCCTTTTGCACCACCGGCCAACTCTCGCAGGCCCGAAACCAAAAACTCGCGACACAAAATCAGCGCTGGGGCAAGGATTTGCCATCCGGCAATCGTACCGTCGGCGCACAGGATGAGCAGTACGACGGCGACCAGCATCTTGTCCGCAATGGGGTCGAGCATTTTGCCCATCGCGGTGCCCATGTCCCATTTGCGGGCGTAATAGCCGTCAAAATAATCGGTGGCGCTCGCAACCAGAAAAACCACCGCCGCAATCAGTCTTGCATTGGCGTCATTGGTGAAATCTGCCGACAGGGCGTAGACGATCACAATCAGCCCTATCGCAGCGATGCGGCCATAGGTGAGGATATTCGGCAATGAAAACGCGAATTTGCGCTCACGGACAGCCGCGCTCATCGGTTTACTGGTTTGGTTGCCGCTTGTGGTCATGGTGTCAAACAATCAGGCGTGGATGGCATTTGCAAGACAACACCGCTGCCAACCACCTCAATAGGCCAAAGATGGACTAATTTTCATGAAAGTGCGCGTAGATTTGCTGTGCCAATTGTTCGGAAATCCCCTCCACCTGCCGAAGGTCGGCC
>JBCBZX010000063.1:0-11956 GCA_039815105.1 Pseudomonadota bacterium | reverse complement strand
CCGCTTTCACCACCTCTACATCATCCACCGACTGGGCATAGAGCGCCGCCAGCTTGCCGGTGAGGGCAAGCATTTCGGAGCAATAGTCCAAATAGCGCATCAGTTGCCCTGGGGTGAGGGTGCGGGTGGGGGATGTTGCGGTGGGTTGATGCCACTGGATATTGCGGATGGATCCTTGGTCAATTGGTGCATGTCGATCACGTGGGTGATCGAACGCAATGGTGCAAGCGCTCGTATGGCCCGTCGGCGCTTCAGGCGGCTTTCGAGGCTGAAGACTGTGATCAGGCCCACGCCCGCAATAATCAGCGTGTTCAGCGCCGCCTCAATGCCCTGAACGTTGCGCAAAGGGGTCGCGGCCATTTGCTCAAAGTCGACCACCGTTCCGACCCAAAAAAAGATCACGCCCGCCAGTACGACCATAGCCACCACGAGGGTCCAGACCCACCAGATCGGCTCGCGCAATTGCCTCGCGTCGGCCGTAATGGTCTCGCCCGCCTCGCTCAACTCACGGCACACCCGGGCGAGGCTGGAGCCGGGGAAGCGCTCTTCAATGCGCGTCTCCAGCTTTCCGATTGTGGCCAGGATCTTGTCTGACTTGAGCTCGCGATAAGGCATACGCCGCGTTGCCAGACCCTAGTCGCGCAGCAATTCGTTGATTCCCGTCTTGGAGCGTGTGCGCTCATCGACGGTTTTGACAATAACCGCGCAATACAGGTTTGGGCCTGGCTCACCATTTGGCATTGGTTTGCCGGGCATAGTGCCCGCCACCACCACCGAATAAGGCGGTACCTCGCCGTAGCTGACCTCGCCTGTCGAGCGATTCACAATTTTGGTGGACTGGCCGATATAGACACCCATGCCCAACACAGAGCCTTCGCGCACGATGCAGCCTTCGACCACTTCCGAGCGGGCGCCGATGAAGCAATTGTCCTCAATGATTGTGGGCCCGGCCTGAAGCGGCTCCAGCACGCCACCAATGCCGACGCCGCCGGACAGATGCACGTTTTTTCCGATTTGCGCGCATGAGCCGACCGTGGCCCAGCCATCCACCATGGAACCATCATCAACAAAGGCACCCAGATTCACGAACGACGGCATCAGTACAACGTTCTTACCAATGTAGGAGCCTTGGCGGACGATGGAGCCAGGCACCGCGCGGAAGCCAGCGTCGCGAAACTTGTTCTCGCCCCAGCCTTCAAACTTCGAAGGGACCTTGTCCCACCATGTTGCGCCATCTGTGCCACCACTCATGACCTTCATGTCATTGAGGCGGAAGGACAAAAGGACAGCTTGCTTGAGCCACTGATTGACCACCCATTTGCCGTCTGCGCCCGGCTCGGCCACACGAGCCTGACCGCTATCGAGCAGATTAAGCGCCTCATTCACCGCCTCGCGCACATCACCCTGAGTGCTGGTGGAAATTGTATCGCGCGCATCAAAGGCAGCTTCGATGGTGGCTTTAAGATCAGCGCTCATGGGGCGGCTCCGAAATTTATGTAAACAGTGGACGGGGACTGGTGCCCTAGCTATGCGATGGTCGACGGCGGGTCAAACCGCACTCAGACATCAGGAAGTCAAATGCCCTCGACCTCAATTGAATCCAAGCGCCGTAACCTGCGCTCGTCCCAAACCGACGTGAAACTGTCCCATGAGGTTCCCGTAACCCCACAGACTGAGCACCCTTCTTATCGCCTCGCCTTCGATGACAAGGATTTTCTAACCCGCGAGGAACTGCGCCCTGTCCGGCTTCAGTTGGAATTGCTCAAGCCGGAGATCATTCTCGACGAGCAGAGTGTGGAGAGCACCTGCGTTTTGTTTGGCGGGGCTCGCATTCCTGAACCTGGGGGTGACGCTTGGGCTGCGAAGACAGATGAGGCCCGAAAGAACCTTGAAGCCAATGCGGTCTACTATCAGGCGGCGCGAGATTTTGCCCGCATGGCGTCCGAATATTCCCTCACCAGGGGCGGTCGGGAGATGGTGGTGACCACCGGCGGCGGGCCCGGCGTTATGGAGGCCGGCAGCCGTGGTGCGCTGGACGCCGGCGCCCGCAATTTGGCTCTCAACATAGTGCTGCCCCACGAGCAGGCTCCCAACCCCTATGTCACGCCGGAACTGAGCCTGAACTTCCATTATTTCGCCATTCGTAAAATGCACTTTCTCATGCGCGCGAAAGTCGTTTCCGTTTTTCCCGGCGGCTTTGGTACGTTGGATGAACTCTTTGAAACCCTGACCCTCATCCAGACCAAGCGTATGGATCGCGTGCCGGTGCTGCTGTTTGGCTCGGACTTCTGGTCGAAGATTATCAACCTTGAGGAACTGGCCAGTCAGGGCACTATTTCCCCTGAGGACCTCGATTTGGTGGAGACAGTCGACACCGCCGAACAGGCTTGGGCGTCGGTTAAGCGCTTCTATTCAATCTAGGTTGATCTGGTTGCGCCGGTGAGGGTTGAGCGCCGCACGGCGCTCACTTTTCTCTGAGTGTTGAACGCCTGACGGCGCTCACCAAGGCCCATGACACCAGCATGAGCAGGAACCAGGAGCCGAACTTGGCCGGGCTGACCATTTGCCAGCCCTGTGCCTGGTTCGGGTACACCCAGGCTCGCCCAAATGTGGCGATGTTCTCGGCGACATAGATGAGCCCAGCGAGAAATAGGAACGGCGCGAGAAGTGGGAGGCGCCAACGCCTCAAGCATTGCGGGCTCGGTGCAAAGTCGAGCCACGTTCGCGCGAAGATGACAAGCGTTGCCGCAGTGAGCGCCCAACGCATGTTCCAGATGTAGTGATGTGCGAAGAAATTGACGTAGGCGAGCAGCCCCAAAATCCAAGTTATGGCGAAGGACGGATAGTTCTCAAACCTGAAGTCATGCAGCCGCCAGGACCGCGCAATGTAGCTGCCCACCGCTGCGTACATAAATCCCGAAAATAGCGGCACGCCGGCGAGGCGCACGAAATTGGATTCCGGATACGCCCAGGAGCCCACCGATGTTTTGAAAAGCTCCATAGCCGTGCCTGCAATATGAAAAGCCAATATCACCCGGGCTTCGGGCCAGGTTTCCAAGCCGGATACAAGCATGGCGATCTGGATGAGCACGGCGCAGACAAATAGGAAATCGTAGCGCGGCAGCGCCGCGTCGCTGGGGTAAAATGCAAATGTGCCCACGATCAGCGTAAGCATGGCGATGCCGAACAATGCGGCATTTAACTGCGTCAGTGCGAAGCGGGCGAAGGTGCGCAAACGGCTAGCTGTCTTGTGACGGGGTCAATGATGCCAAGAAGCCCGGAAGGTCCGTGGTTGCATGGTCGATATAGGGCTCTTCATGGCCGTGATGCTCCCACGATTCGCCAAGATGCGGCGCATCGGCCTTAACCAGAACCGTGGTCATGCCGTTTGCCTTGGGCACCTCTAAATTGCGTGCCATATCTTCAAACATCGCTGCATTGGCCGGGTTGATATCATAGTCGGACCAGAATTTCTCATATCCGAATGCGCTTGGCTTTGGCTCGTAGTCCGCGGCCACAATATCGAATACCCCACTGAACAAATCGGCAATACCAAGACGTTCCATGGTGCGCATGGCGTGGGGCACGTCACCATTTGTGTGCACCAGCTTGCGGCCATCCAGCCGGCTCAGGATCATGTCTAATCCCGTGTCTGTGGGCACGGGCGAATAATCGATATCGTGCACATAATCGAGAAACGCCACGGGCTCGATGCCGTAATGCTTGGTCAAACCATTTAGCGTGGTGCCATAATCGCGGAACAATTGTTTTTGCAAATGGCGGGCAGCCACCAAATCGTCGGTCTTTAAAACACCGGCTACGAACTGGGTCATCTTCACATCAATCTGCGCAAAAAGGTCGCAAGACCTGGGGTAGAGCGTATTGTCGAGGTCGAAGATCCAGGTGTTGATATGGGCAAAGTCATCTGTATGAGGGGCGTCCGTCGAAGCTTTTGCGGCTGAAGAGGGCGCTGTTGAATTGGCGGAATCGGAAGATGTGTCGGACATGGGATCTGCTTAGCTGCGGCGGTGGCATGATGCCAGCGGTGTGTTTGGGGAGTTAGCTAGCGTTGGAAATCTGGATTGCGATCACAATCGGCGCGGCGTTCCTCCAAAACATCCGTTCCTCATTCCAAAAACACCTTAAGGGCAGGATCGGCACGACGGGTGCAACATTCGTGCGTTTTGGGTTTGGCCTGCCGGTTGCAGCAACTTACGCTGTTCTTGTTGCCTGGTTATGGGGGTATGAATTTCCCAGGCTGACCGGCCATTTTGCCCTTTGGGTTTGCATCGCAGCCATGGCGCAAATCGGAGCGCAAGCCTGCCTGGTGGCTTTGTTTGCGTGGCGCAATTTCACAGTCGGCACAGCCTATTCGCGCACCGAGCCAGTGTTTGCAGCTCTGTTCGCGCTCATCTTTGTTGGGGAAATTTTGCCGCTTATCGGTTTGGTGGCCGTCATCATCACTGTTGTCGGCGTCGTGCTTATCTCTGTAGCCCGCCCGAAAGAAGGCGAGCGCATCAGTCCACGAACCCTGATCACCTCGCTCGGTACCAAGCCCACGCTGATCGGGCTGGCGTCTGGCACCTTGTTTGGTGTGTCGGCCAGCGGCTACCGTGTCGCCTCCACCAGCTTGGACACGCCGCATTTCTTTGTCGCGGCCGTCACCACATTGCTGCTGGCCATCAGCGTGCAGACCTTGGTCATGCTGGCCTATATGGCACTCCGGGAGCCAGACCAGATCGGCAAGATCGCTAGAGTGTGGAAACCAGCAGCTTTGGTGGGCCTGGTGGGCGCAACGGCCACTTTTGGCTGGTTCAGCGCATTTACCCTGCAACAGGCAGCGCTGGTGAAAGTTGTGGCTCAGGTGGAGATGATTTTCACCTACGCCACGAGCATTCTCATTTTTCGCGAACGCATCAACCGCCTCGAAGTCGTCGGGGTCAGCCTGATTGTGTTAGGAATATGCGTGTTGGTGCTGACTTAGCCCTCACATCACCCGCTGTTGTCCAGCCGAGACTTGCCATGGGACAAGCCCTGAGTGAGGGAAGAGCCGCACCTAGACAGGCATGGTCTGCAACACTGAAGGCCGATCGTTCAACGCCCCCATGAACTCACCCAGCGCAGGGCGCGAGATAATGTTGATCTCCGCAAACCGGTGATTGGCGTAGCCGATGGCGCATACCATGACGACTTGATTGTAGGTCAGCCTGCCGCCAGTCTCAAACAGTGGCCCGCCGGTCTGGGCGATAACATCCATCGCGCTTTCCACCTTGGCAAACCGGCCTGTCAAATAGGCATCCCATTTTAGTTCTGCGGGTCGGCGGATGGTTTCATAGGCACACTGCACCAGCGCTTCGGTTGCACCGTTCAGCAGCGCATAGGTTTGCAACGCCTCGTCACGCGCCCGTCCGTCTGCCGGAAATAACTCAGCCCCTGCAGAGCGGGCCAGATAGTCGCAAATTGCGTGGCTGTCAGAGAAAACGAAACCATCATCCAGCTCCAACGCTGGCACCTGCACAAGAGGATTTTTGCGGCGATAGTCTTCATTCACCTCAGCTGGCGTGACCATTGTGGCCACGGGCTCCAGGTCTATGCCCAATTCCATTGCCCAAAGACTGGCCTTGCGAACGAAAGGCGATGTGGGGCTGCCGTATAATTTCATGGCGTGGTCCTGCCTGTTTTAGTCTTTGCTATTGTCATCTGGCACAATCAGCGTGCCGGCGCCGTGGTCGGTGAACAATTCCAGCAGCACGGCGTGGGGCACGGTTCCATTGACGATCACCACGCCCTCAACGCCCATCGTCAGGGCATCTATGCAGGTTTCCACCTTGGGGATCATGCCGCCTGATATGGTGCCGTCGGTGATGAGAGCCCGGGCCTGGCTGACGTTGAGGTGCTTGATCAGCTGTTTGTTGCCATCCAAAACACCGGGCACATCTGTGAGAAAAAGCAGTCGCTTCGCGTCATAAGCACCTGCCAGCGCGCCCGCAAACGTGTCGGCATTGATGTTATAGGTTTCGCCATCCGTACCGGCGGCGACCGGTGCGACCACCGGGATGATCTGTTGCGCCGCCAGCATGTGCAGAAGCGACGTATCGACCCGCGCGGGCTGGCCTACAAAACCCAAATCCACAATCTGCTCGATATTTGAGTCCGGGTCCTTGCGGGTTCTGCGCAGCTTTTCTGCGGTCACCATGCCGCCATCCTTGCCGCATAGGCCCACCGCATAGCCGCCCTGTTCGGTGATGGACGCGACGATGGTTTTGTTGATGGAACCCGCCAGCACCATCTCGACCACTTGAACCGTCTCCCGCGTTGTGACGCGAAGGCCATCACGGAACTCCGACACAATGCCCAGCTGGTCCAGCATCTTGCCGATCTGTGGGCCGCCGCCATGCACCACCACCGGGTTCACCCCGGACTGGGAAAGCATGGTTACATCTTCGGCGAAGGCGGTGAAAAGCGTGTCATCCACCATGGCATTGCCGCCGAACTTTATGACGACATTCTGGTCGTCATAGCGCTGCATATAGGGCAGGGCGCGGGAGATGGTTTCGGCCCGCCGTTCCGCTCTCGCCTGTTCTTGGTTTGGTTCAGAAATTTCGTCTGTCATGATGGCCCGGTGATGTGCGGCTTTGCTGCTTGCACCAATAGTGACAAATGGCGCCGCCGCCTACCCGTTCTGGCGTCTTCATTGCTGGCGAGCACAATTTCGCCTTTGCAAGCGGCTTGAGTGTGCCTGCGGCATATCAATCTGCGCGCGGCTGAACTTCTGTTGGGCTGGTGCGTTTGAAACACATCCAAGACGGCACGCAAGCTTTTTCAGAGACCCTATCAGTGGAGTTTTCGAAAGCGTGCCCAAGTCCGTCCAACCGACATGATGCCAGCTAAGGCATCAGCATGAGGTACTATATGACCCCCCATTCAAAACTTGCTCGTCCAAGTCTCGCTAACCCGGTGCTCGCCACCTTCCGTAAAGCGCTTTTGTCAGCCGCATTCAGCCTACCGATTGCGATGGTCGCGCAACCTGGTTTGGCACAGGACGCTGCAACCGTTCCGGCTGTCGAGAGCCCTGCCGCCAACACGGCGGAGGGAGTTCAACAGCTGATCACTCAGCTGGAGGGTCAGTTGGCCGAAATATCTGCGGCCGGCGGCGACACCGCTCCGCTTGCGGAGCAAATCGCCACCCTGCGTGCACAACTTGAGGATTTGAACGCTCAGTCTGCAGCTCCTGCACCCGAGGCAGCCCCGGAGACAATTTTGGAGGCCGATGCACCTCAGGCGCCTGTGGTCGATACGACCGAGCAGCCAACCGAAAAAGTGGTGGCGGAGCCCACAGAGGAGGCTCCGGCTGCAGATGGCGTGCCCGCCGACATGGTGGAGGAAGCGCCTCTTGCCGAGCAGGCGGCAGATGCGGCGGCGGCTGCCGGAGAAACTCTCGAGGAGGAGGTTCCTGCACCGGAAGCTGCATCCGAGCCAGGACCGGAAGCTGTGCCAGAAACCCTGCAAGAGGCTGCTGAAGCACCAGATCCAACTCCGCAAGCGTCAGAACAGGTTGCGCCAGCGGCTCCCACGGCAGCTGAGGTCGTACCGGCTCCAGATGCAACGTTGCAGGCAACGCCAGAGGCGGCAACCACACCTGCACCAGCCTCCAGAAGCGCGCAGGCAGAGCCGACGGTTAACTCCGCGACAGGAGAAATAACTGCGCCCGCCGCCGTAGCCAATGAGAATGAAGTTCAGGCGGTTCAGGAGGCGGGTCAGACCCCAACCGCCGTTGTGTCTGACCAAGCAAGTGCAGAGCAGTTGCAAGCCCTCGAACAGGCCGAAGCTCAGCGCCGCGAAAACGCCCGGGCGGACCGGGCGAAACTTCTTGGCGCAGGCATTGCCGGGGTCGCAGTGGGTGCGATTCTCAACGAGACGTTAGGGGGCGGCCGTGTGGTGGCCGACGAGGGCGACCGTGTGTACATCGAACGCGATGGTGAGATCATAGTGCAGCGCGATGAGAACGCACTCATCCGGGACGACGGGTCACGGGTCGAAACCCAGAACCTCGACAATGGCATCGTGCGCGAAACTGTGTTCCGCCAGAACGGCAGCTCCGTCATCACAGATCGCGACCGGGACACGGGTGAAATCATCTACCGCAGCCGCATTCGCCCCGATGGCCAGGAAATTGTCCTGATTGACAATCGTGCCTTTGCGGACCTCGCGCCTCAGGAGCGCTTCCTTGAACTGCCGGCCACCATTGAGCGTCGCCCGCTGAGCGACATCATCATTGAAGCCGAGCAAGCGCGCCAGGAAGATTTGGCCCGCGCATTGGAGCAGGAAAGGGTGAGAGGGCTTGAGCAGGCGTTTGACCTGCGCACAGTGCGCCAGAATCGGGAGGTGCGGGACCTCGTCAAACGCATCGACCTGTCCAATATTCAGTTCGCGTCCGGCAGTTTCGCGGTGCGGGAAGCCGAGGTTCGCAAACTGGGCGCACTCGCAAATGCCATGGCGAACAATATCGACAAAGACCCCAGCACATTGTTCTTGATCGAAGGGCACACCGATGCGGTGGGCGGTGAGCTCTACAATCTCGATTTGTCAGACCGCCGGGCGGAAACCGTGGCCCGCATCCTGATCCGCGCCTATGGCATTCCAGCTGAAAACCTTATCACTCAGGGTTATGGCGAGCGATATCTGAAGGTGAAAACGCAAGACGCCAGCCAAGCTAACCGCCGTGTGACGGTGCGCAATATCAGCCCGCTGGTGGCCAGCCGTTGAGCTGTTGGCGGTAAAACTGTCATCCCAGCGCAAGGCTGGGGTGACGAAGCAATGGGGCTAATGGTGCGGTTAAGCCACCGCCTCGGCAATGGCTGCGCGCAATTCTGACAGGCCTTCATTCTTTTCCGAAGAGGTCAGCAGCACGCCGGGGAAAGCCGCTGGTCTTTTGGCGACAGCGGCATCGGTGGCGGCGATCACTTTTTCCAGGTCAGCTTTCTTGGGCTTATCTGCCTTTGTCAGTACGATCTGGTAGCTCACGGCCGCCGTGTCCAACATGGCCAGCACGTCTTCATCGTTCGCTTTGATGCCGTGGCGGCTGTCGATGAGCACAAAGACCCGCCGCAATGTGGATCGACCGCGCAAATAGGAGAAGATCAGTTTTGTCCAGGCTTCGACCTGCGCTTTGGGAGCCTTGGCAAATCCATATCCGGGCATATCCACCAGCGCCAGCGGTGCGAGTTGCCCCTCATCGTCACCCTGTGCTTCGGGAATGAAATAGTTCAACTCCTGTGTGCGACCGGGTGTGTTGGACGTCCGGGCCAGCCCGTTCTGCCCCACCAATGCGTTGATGAGCGACGACTTGCCCACATTGGATCGGCCGGCAAAGGCGATCTCCAACGGGCCCTCGGCGGGTAGAAACTTCATGGATGGAACGCCGAGCACGAACACCCATGTGCGGGCAAACAAAAGCCGCCCTGTCTCAAGGGCGGCTCCATATCTTTCTTCCAGCGCGGACAAGGTCACTCCGCTGGATCCTCTTTTGGCTTGCGGCTGAACAGACTTTTGAGATTGTCGCCCAACTCAATCTTCGCACCGTGCTTCTTCATGATGATGCCCTGCTGCAGGATCGACAGGAAGTTGTTCCATGTCCAATAGATCACAAGACCCGCCGGGAAAGTGGCCAGCATGAAGGTGAACACCACTGGCATCCACGTAAAGATCATTTGCTGCGTGGGATCCGGCGGCGTCGGATTCATGCGCATTTGCAGGAACATGGTGATGCCCATGAGGATCGGCCAAATGCCCACCAGTAGAAAGCCACCCACCTCAAACGGCAGCAGACCAAACAGGTTGAAAATCGAGGTCGGATCAGGAACGGACAGATCGTTGATCCAGCCAAAGAACGGCGCGTGGCGCATTTCAATGGTGATGTAGAGTACCTTGTACAGCGCAAAGAAGACCGGGATCTGGATCAGCACGGGCCAGCAGCCCGCAGCAGGGTTGATCTTCTCATCCTTATACAGCTGCATCATGGCCTGCTGCTGGGCCATCTTATCGTCTTTATAGGTCTCTCGGATTTCCATCAGCTTGGGCTGTACGACCTTCATCCGCGCCATGGAGGCGTAGGACTTGTTTGCAAACCAGAAGAGGGCGGCCTTGATGACAAGGGTAGATAGCAAAATAGCAACGCCGAAATTGCCGACCAGTGCGTTGAACCAGCTGATCATTTTGAAAAGCGGTTTGGTGATAAAATAGAACCAGCCCCAGTCGATCATCAGATCGAAACTCGTGACGCCCAGCGCTTCATCATAGCGGTCGATAATTGTGGTCACCTTCGCACCGGCGAACAGGTTCGTGTCCACCTGGGTGGTCGCGCCTGCCGCCAGCACTTGTGGCGTGGTCAGATAATCGGTCTGGAAGCGTGGGCCCGACTGGTTAAAGTAGCGGAACGAGGGCGTGAACTCTGTGCCGACGGTGGGGAGAAGCGCCGTGCCCCAATATTTGTCGGTGATCCCCAGCCAGCCATCTTTAATTGGAGCCTGGCTGCTAACGATGGGGTCGTCGGGCCCATCCCCATAGTCTGCAGTGACAAATCCTTCTTCGCCAAACATGCCCAATAGACCTTCATGCAAAATGAAGATGCCCTCTGTCTCAGGCACGCCGGAACGCGAGATACGTCCGTAGGATTGCAGGCTCACAGCGTCAGCTGAGCTGTTAAGCACTGTGTCCGAAAAGGTCAGCAAATAGTCTTCGTCGATGGAAATCGTGCGACGAAACTCAATATTGTCTGGCGACGTGTATGACAGCGTGATCGGCGTTGCTGGTGTGAGGGTCGCGCCGCCCACCAATGCCCATTGCGTGTCAGGTCCAGGCAGGTCGCTAAGCCCGGTGCCGACATAACCGAACTCGGCGAAATAGGGGTCCTCGGTGCCGCGCGGATGAAGCAGGAAGACATTGTCGCTGTCTTCATCGACCGTCACATTGTAGTTCTTAAGCAGTAGATCATCGACCTTGGCACCCGTCAGATTGATCGAGCCCCGTAGGCTGGGTGTGTCGATCGCAACGCGCTGGCCCGCCGCCAGTGCAGCTTCGCGGTCGAACGGAACCGCCGCATCACCAACCACCACAGGGCCGGTCAACGTCGAGCTGTCTCCGACGGTGCCTGCGGGTGTGATACCTGTGCCGTCAGCCGCGGTTGAGGGTGTTGCTGATATTCCATTGGCCTCATCGCGTAACGCCTGTTCTTCGGCGGCGATGCGCGCAGCCTGTTCGGCTTCCAGCTTGGGTTGGATGAACACGACTTGCCAGCCGATCAGGACGGCCATGGACAGCACCATGGCGGTGATGACGTTGCGGATATTTGTCTTTGGCGGCTCTTGCATGGTCGGATGTGTCCGTTTGCCTTGCTGAATTAGGGTCCGAAGCGGCCCAACTATCGACTGGCCCTTTGGGGCCGGGAGGGCGTCGCGCCCCGTTTGGATTTGGGCCGCATTGCCCTGCGGGCCGTGCGATCCAAAAGATCTGTAAGCTCTAGGAACGGCGCTGTCTTCGCTTCAACTCGGGCTATGACCGCGTAATCCGTTCCGGGCTCAAATACGCCTTGTGCGGCGCATATTCCAGTCGCTGCGCGCAGTCGCCGCTTAATGCGATTGCGGGTTACAGCGTTGCCAATCTTTTTGGTGACGGTAAAGCCGATGCGTGCCGCATCCAAATCGCCGTCTCCTCGCTTACGGGCTTGCACCGTGAAGAGGTCGCAACTTGCGCGACCACCCCGGCGCAGTGCCACAAAGTCAGCCCGTTGCCGCAACACTTCAAATGCAGCAGCTTCGACCTGCTCATCAGATTGGCTTGCGTCTTGGCCCAATAATGGTGAGCCCGAGATTGGAATGCCGGAAATCAGGTTCGCTTAAGCGGACAAACGCTTGCGGCCACGGGCGCGGCGTGCAGCGAGAATTTTGCGGCCACTTTT
>JBCBZX010000211.1:0-5512 GCA_039815105.1 Pseudomonadota bacterium | reverse complement strand
TGAAAACCTGCCCATGGAATTTAGAGGGCCTGTTTGCCGAAGCCCCTTTTCGGTGGCTTGCCAGCTATGCCCCTGGTTTGGCCAAGCCATTGGCCCGGCTCGATGACGCGGTTGGAAACGGGTCTATCAATCCGATCAAGAAATGGTGGTGGGATTTGGAGATGGTGGATGAAGGCCCTTATACCCTGACCAGCAATGGCGTGAATGACCGAAACCTGCAGACAGACCTGGACCTGAAACATGAAGATCAAACCCTCGCCGTTTATCCAGCCAATCTAGCGCCGCACCCTTACCCCTTTCCCTTTCCCATGGACAGGGAGGCAGGCATCAAGGCCTATGAGGAGATGCTGAGCCCTGCGACCTACAAGGCGCGCCTGGCCGCAGGTGAAACAGAAGGCCTGGCCCATGAATATAGGCCGCTTGCGGGCAGTGAGGCGCCGGTGTTGCGGGTTGCTGTTGCCAAGGCTGAGGAACAGACAGCTGATGTGACTAAGTATGAGCTGCGCGCGCTCAAGGGCGAGGCGCTACCGTCTTTTGAAGCAGGCGCTCATATTGATGTGGTGGTGGCGCCGGAATATCTGCGCCAATATAGTCTGGCGAGCGACCCTGCTGATCCGGGCAAATACGACATTGGCGTATTGCGCGAAGACGGCGGACGCGGTGGCTCAGCGCTCTTGCACCGCATTTTCCAAGAAGGCCGGAAGGTCTTCATATCCCGGCCGATCAATCACTTTCCGCTGGAAGAAGAGGCAACAAAATCATTCTTGATGGGTGGCGGTATCGGCATCACACCGATGATTGCCATGGCCCATCGATTGCACGCTTTAGGCCAAGATTTTGAGCTGCATTATAGTTGCCGATCGCGCGCATCAGCGGGCTTTCTCGCCGATCTCATGTCGGTGCCCTGGGTGGCCAATGCGCACTTCCATTTCTCAGCTGAGGGGTCGCGCGCTGACTTGCCAGCGATCATTGGCAACTACGTCGCCGGCCATCACATCTATACCTGCGGGCCGGATGCCTATATGGCCGCGGTTTTGAACGCTGGCGAGCAGGGCGGTTTTCCAGAGGAAGCCTTGCACCGCGAATATTTCTCCATTCCCGAAGCGCCAGACTATGAAAACCATCCCTTCACACTGCGCCTTAAACGCTCTGGCGAGGACATTGTCGTTCCGACAGACAAAAGCGCTGCAGATGTATTGATTGAAAAGGGCTATCCGGTTGACCTGAAATGTTCAGACGGTATCTGCGGCGTTTGTAAGTGCGGGCTTGTGTCAGGCGAGGTTGAACACCGCGACTTTGTGCTATCCAAGGCCCAGCGCGAAGCATCTATGATCCTGTGTCAAAGCCGTGCTGCTGGCCTAAATGGAGTGGTAGAGATCGACTTATAAGAAACTGGTGCACCAGTCCTTGGGGAGAATGAAAAAGTGGAACCTGTTTTTTCAACGGCGCACATCGCGCCCATGCAGCGTTTGCAGCAATGGCGCAAGGGCAGTGAACAAGTGTTCAAAAGCCAAGACTTAAACTGCAAGGCAGATGATTGTGCCCAATTTGAGGGCGAAATGCATCATCACCAAGCTTGGGATATTGATGCGATCCGCATCTGTGCCAGTAGCCACCATATCGCCAACAAAGAACGCGCGGCTGGCCGCGAAGTCTTCTTGGTGCTGTTTCAAAAATCGGGGACCTGCAAAACCGTTCAAGACGGTGTCGTCTCTCAGCTTAGCCCTGGCGACTTTGTCGTCTTCGAATCCAACCGCCGCTTTTCCTTAGAGTTCCCTGGCCCCATGGAGCAGATGATCCTGCGTTTGCCAAAGCGCTATGTGAAAGAGACAACGCTGCTTCCCGCTCGCCGCGTGACCGGTATTGCCATTCCTGGGACGACCGCAGAAAGCCAAATTGCGTGGCATTTTATGGGCAGTTTTTTCAAGGCTTTGCCAGCGCTGACAGAAGACGGTTTGCGCAACAGTGTGCGCAGCTTTGTCGATGTGCTGGCCACATCTATTCTCTGCCATCTAAAGGCCGAAGTACCATTGCAAACCAGCCACAAGGCGCTGCAGTTATTGCGGGTGCGCCATACCATCGAAACGCACCTGACCGATCCAGACCTAGGCCCTGAAAGCTTAGCCCGCCGCCATGGCACGTCGCGTCGGCATCTCGAACGCTTATTTGCAGGAGAGGGCACAACCATCTCGAGCGCGATTTGGCAACGACGACTGGAGAAATGCTATGCGGACCTGGAAAACGCGCCCTTAACAGGCAGGACAGTTACGGAAATCGCCCATTATTGGGGCTTTAGCAGTTCAGCGCATTTCAGCCGCAGTTTTAAGCAGCGTTATGACCTCTGTCCCACAGCACTGATTGCGCAAAGCACGCGGCATTAGCTGCCGCTTGGGTCAATATTGCGTTTGAACCATTCCTCAACGCTTTCCGGCTTTTGGCCTGTCAGCATTTCCACATGGCGTGTCACCGGGCTCATAAGGCCTTCGCGAAACACCATCTGGAACTTTGACGTCACTTTCGCCACGTGTTCAGCGCCCTCATAGGCAACCCCCCAGACATCGAGTAGCCGTGCGGCGAACTCTTCTTCTGCGACATGGGTGAGCGCAATGTCATTTCCAAAGAAAGCGCTGAGCTTCTCGCCAACTTGCGCGTAGTTGAGGGCTTCCGGCCCGGTGAGCCAATAGGTGCGGCGTGCATGCGCTTCGACCGGGTCGGACAGCACCGCAAGGATGCTCGCGGCTATGTCGTTGCGGCTTACATAACCAATCGCCCCATCGCCAGCTGCCGTGATGAGCTCGCCGCGTTTCAGCCACATCGGATACTGCTCTTCCAAGTTGTCGATATACATGGATGTGCGCAAGATGACGAAATCGAGCTTGGACGCGTGCAGCGCGGCTTCTCCGCGGCCATAGGCATGCGCAAAGGGGAGGGGCGAATAGCTCCGGGTATCCATAATCCCCACGAAAATCACTTGCTGCACACCTGCCGCTTGGGCGGCTGCAATGACATTTTCAAATTGGGAACCGCGCGCTTCGGTATCGGCGTAACTGGGAATGAGGACGACGCGCTCCGCACCTTCAAAGCGCGTTTCAAGGGCGTCTTTGTCAGCATAGTCTACCGTGATGGCACCTGCGCAATAGGGTTCTATTTGCCCTCGGCTTTTTTCAATGTCTCGAACGCCGCCATAGACGTGATCGCGCAAGGACGATTGAGACACGCGTTTGAGGAGATTTTGGCCAATGCGTCCATTGGCTGCGCCGATTATGATCATGAGAGTTCTCGCGCTTGGATAAGGGCTAGGTGGAGGCGGGCAAATGGATCGTTTGGGGGAGCGTGCATTCCTTCAGCCCTTCCACGCCAAACTCCACGCCAAAGCCGGATTGTTTAACGCCGCCAAAGGGCGCAAAAGGATTGAGCCCTCCATGGCCGTTAATCCACACGGTCCCGCACTCCATTTGCGCGGCGATGACTTTCGCGTGCTCTATATCTGCCGACCAAACAGAACCGCCAAGCCCATTGGGGTTTTCATTTGAGCGCGCAAGCACGTCTTGTTCATCTGAATAACGGATGACCGGCAAAATCGGGCCAAAGGGCTCTTCATCTACCAGCGCGTGGCCATCGCAAAGCCCGGCCACGATTGTCGGCGCGAAGAAATATCCATTGTCCTGCAGCGGGCTGGTGCCGCCGGTAAGGAACTGTCCACCATCGCGCTGCGCTTGCTGCGCAAGGTTGGCGACAAATGCCAACTGGCTTGCATTCTGGACGGGGCCAAAATCGGTGCCATCGTCAAGCCCGTCTCCAACGGTTACACTTTTGGCAATGGATGCCAATGCGCCGCACATGTCATCATATTGGCTGTCATGCACATAGAGCCGTTTTAGGGCCGCGCAGGTTTGTCCATTGTTGATGAAGGCACCGCCGAAGATTTGCGGCGCGATCTCAGAAATGTTGGCGCCGGGCAACACAATCCCTGCATCATTGCCGCCGAGCTCAAGGGTTAGCCGTTTGAGCGTCTCGGCCGCGCCTGCCATGATGGATTTGCCAGTCTGCGTCGATCCGGTGAATACGATTTTATCAATACCGGCATGGGACGCCATGGCGCGGCCCAATCCCCCTTCGCCCGATACAATGTTTAAGACACCGGCGGGCAGAACCTCATTGGCCAGCTCAACCAATTTCAGCGTTGCCAGCGGCGTTAAAGACGAGGGTTTAATCACCACAGCATTGCCGGCATAGATCGCTGGGATGATATGCCAAATGGCGATCATGAGCGGCCAGTTCCAAGGTGTGATCGAACCGACAACCCCAATGGGTTTGCGATGCAGCTCGATCCGGCCTTGTTCGCCATCCATCAAAACGTCCGGCGGCATTTCCATCTGCGCGGTGGCCTCACACCACTTGGCGGCGACATCGACTTCAAACCGCGAGCCTAACCTCGCAAAACCACCCAGCGGTTTGCCCTGCTCGCGCGTGATAAGGTTGGCGAGAAGCTCCCCATTGGCAGCGATCTTGTTGCCTATGGCTAAGATGGCCTCGCGCCGAGTCTGGACTGGCAGAAAGCTCCAGCTTTTAAACGCAGTGCGCGCTGCGGCAACAGCCCGATCTAAATCCTCCGGTGTGGCCACCGGCGCTGTTGCAAAGGGCTGGCCGGTCGCAGGGTTGACGACCTCAAAGGTGTCTTTGCTGTCAACTGGTTGGCCAGCAATGATGAAGGGCAGGTGGGTCATGAAGCTGTCTCTAGTAGTTAAAGCGCGCTTGCAAGATGATTTCGCGCGGCGCGCGCGGTGCAACCAGGTCGGTAAAGCCGCCAGTAAAGCCCCAGGCGATGACATGTTGTTCGGTTAAATTGCGACCGATGGCCGACAGGGTGAAACGCTCATCCGGCGATGTCATGCGCACGCTGGCATTGATGAGCGTGTAGCTGTCTTGCTCTAAGTTCGGGTTATAGGTCAGCTCAGTGCTGAAGCTAGAAGAGAAATTGACGTCAGAGCGGGCGCCAAAGGTCCACTCACCGAAGGTGTTGGGGCGTGTGTATTCAACAAACAGCCCGCCTTTGAACTCGGGAGCGAAAATCAGCCTTTGGCCAGCAAAGTTACAGCTGGTCACGCCTTGAATGACTTCTGGCGTACCAGCGCCAAAGCGGCATACCGGTGCCTCAGCTGGCCCGACGGCAGGGACCGCGTTGGGAAAGTCCTGATACTCGGCGTCGGTATAGGCGAAATTGGCTCCGACCGCCCAATTCTCATTGATCGACCAGGCGACATCAACCTCAACGCCTTGGCTGAGCGCTTCCGCAGCATTTTCAACCTCAAACGCATTGACCGCCCCGAAGACCGACCGCGCTACCTGCAAGTCTCTGATCTTCATGCGGAAAATGGAGATATTGGTCGTCAGCGCGCCATCGAGCCAACTTGCCTTCATGCCCAGCTCAAAGGCGTTGTTGACTTCCTCATCAAACTCAGGGTCTGGCTGCGCCCGGTCAGCAAATCCACCCGCCTTGAAGCCTTGGGAG
>JBCBZX010000242.1:0-4618 GCA_039815105.1 Pseudomonadota bacterium | reverse complement strand
GCAAGACGGCGCTGGGGCTCGATCCGGCCTTTGGGCTGGACCCTATGACGGGTGATGATGCGCGGGTGACGGGGCCGATCGGCGCTATCTGGTATCTTGTTTTCATCTTGCCGATGTTTCTGTTCACGCCGGACACAGCACCGACCCAAAAAGTCGATGGCGCGGTTCGGCAGGGGCTTTCCGAACTCAAAAGCACTTGGGGAGAACTGCGCGAGAGAGCAGGATTGCTGCGCTTTTATATCGGCCGAATGTTCTACCAAGATGGTGTGAACGCCCTGATCACCTTTGGCGGCACGTTTGCCGTGGGCATGTTTGGCTGGGTCACCCTTGAGATTGGCATTTTTGGTATTCTGCTCAATCTAGTTGCCATCCCCAGCTGCATTGCTGCGGGTTTCATAGATAGCAAAATTGGCTCCCGGGCGATGATCATCGGCTCGATCCTATGCCTGATCTTCGCGACATTGGGCATTGTCAGCACAACGCCTGAAAGCACTTTGTTTGGTCTGGTCGAGCTAGACTCCGCCGACCTGGGTGGGTTGTTCGCTACGGAAGCCGAGAAAGCATATCTGTTCTTTGGCGCGTTCATTGGCCTGGCGTTTGGCCCAATTCAGGCATCAAGCCGGTCATATCTGGGCCAATCAGTTTTGCCGTCTGATGCTGGGCGCTTTTTCGGGCTCTATTCCCTGATCGGCCGCGCAACATCCTTTTTGGCGCCCTTCACCGTGGCAACCGTCACATTGTGGACAGGCAGTGCAGCTGCTGGCATGTCCACGTTACTTGCTTTCTTCCTGCTGGGTCTCGCCTTCATGCTAACCGTACCCAAGCCGGTGCAGCCCGGGGGCCATACGGCGCCGTTTCGCAAGGCAGCACCAATCACCAGCTAGCCAGGTCAGTCCCCCTTAGCTGGTCTTTTCTTTTGTGTGGGTGCCCACATAAGCTTCGTCGCCCCAAAGCGCTTCAACGCGACTGTTCCGCCCGCAGCTCTTGCGGTAGATATTGTAGCGGATTGGGTTCTTTTGATAATAGTTTTGATGGTAGTCCTCGGCCTGTGTGAAGAAGCTGTACGGCTCAATTGCGGTGGCGATGTCTTTGCCCAGCGTTTTGCCAGCTTCCATCTTAGCAGCCTCTGCTGCTGCCAGTTCGGCATCTGTTTCAGCATAGATGCCAGTTGTGTAGGCAAAGCCTCGATCGCAGAACTGCCCGCCAGCATCAGTCGGATCCACCGATCGGAAGAAGACCTTTAGGAGCTCTTCATAAGTCACGACGCTCGGATCATAATTGATCTGAACAACTTCCCGATGGCCAGAATGGTTGCGGTAAGTCGGGTTTTGCAATTCGCCGCCCTGATAGCCGGACACCACGTCACCAACACCGGCAACCGATTCAAAGTCCTTTTCGATGCACCAAAAACAGCCGCCAGCAAAATAGGCCTGTTTGGTTTCTTCAGCGAAAACGGCAGCCGGGAACAGGCCAGCCACTGCAAGCGAGGCGCCAAAGGTAAGTTTTGCGGTCAGTTTCATATCGAGCTTCCTTGTTTGTCCTGTATTTAGTAGCCACCACTTGAAACTACCAATGAACAATGCGCACAGGCGCGTGATGTTCTACTTTGCGGCGGCGTCGGTCAGCGTATCCAACGCGCCAGCTATCATTGCGATGGTCTCGCTCGTATCATCAATGCCATAGCGTGCTGCCATCGCTTCGGGTTTGAGATAGGCAATCCGGGTTGAGCTATCTTGGGTGTAGATCAGAACACGCAGGGGCAGGTCCAGACCGGCCAAAATCTCGCTCTGCATAATGGGCGTGCCGAGCTTTGGATTGCCAAACACAACCAGCTTGGCGTCGGGCAGTTCAAGGTCAACATCCATGGCACCACCACCATGATCGACGACGGCAAATAAGGTTGCTCCGGCTTGCTCCACAGCCGTCGTCAATGCATCTGTGGTTTCGGCAACAGAGCCCGCCGCTTGCTTGATGGTGAGGTCGGCAGTGTGGCCGGCCGCAAAAACACTGGAGGCATGCAAAATGATTGCCAGCACTGAGGCGGAGATGGATGCGATGATTTTCATGGGTCAGATCCAGTCATGTTTAGGGCCACACCGTCTTTTAGGAGGCGCTTTTGGAGGATATGGGCCTTACCATGAAAAAGCCGCCCCAATTGCCCGGAGCGACTTCACATATGTGCGATCTTCAATGACGAAAAGTAAGCGCTAGTAACGACGCTCGACCATCATTTTCTTGGTGGCAGCAATGGCCTTGGCAGGGTTCAAACCCTTCGGGCAGGCCTGGGTGCAATTCATGATCGTGTGACAGCGATACAGACGATATGGGTCTTCCAGATTGTCCAGACGCTCGCCTGTGGCCTCATCTCGACTGTCGATCAACCAGCGGTAAGCCTGCAAAAGCGCAGCTGGACCAAGATATCGATCTCCATTCCACCAATAAGACGGACATGATGTCGAGCAGCACGCGCAAAGAATGCACTCGTACAGGCCATCCAGCTTTTCGCGATCTTCTTCAGACTGAAGCCACTCACCCTGGGGTGTTGGCGTAGTCGTTTTGAGCCAAGGCTCGATGGAGCGGTGCTGAGCATAAAATTGGGTTAGATCCGGCACCAGATCCTTCACCACCGGCATATGGGGCAATGGGTAAACCGCCACTGTGCCATCTACCTCATCCATGCCTTTGGTGCAGGCCAGCGTGTTGGTGCCATCAATATTCATGGCACAAGAACCACAAATGCCTTCTCGGCAAGAGCGGCGCAGCGTCAGCGTGGCATCCACATTGTTCTTGATCCACAACAGGCCGTCGAGCACCATTGGGCCGCAATCATCGCGGTCCACCCAATAAGTGTCCACGCGCGGATTGTCCTGATCATCCGGCGACCAGCGATAAATTTTAAACTCCTGCAAATTGGTGGCACGCGCTGGCTTGGGCCACGACTTGCCGTCCATATTGACGGTGGAGTTCTTGGGAAGTGCGAGTTCAACCATGGAACCGGCTCCT
Source organism: Pseudomonadota bacterium (assembly GCA_039815105.1). Taxonomy (GTDB): domain Bacteria; phylum Pseudomonadota; class Alphaproteobacteria; order Rhizobiales; family Rhizobiaceae; genus JBCBXA01. The sequence continues at coordinate 1,615 of JBCBZX010000242.1, read as the reverse complement.
AATAGACCCGCGCTTTGGGGGCGATTTTCTCTTCAGGCATGCCATCGGCAATCATGTCCAGGCGCACGGGGCCGTAACCCATTTTGACCGATCCATTTTCATCGACATAGCAGAGCGAATGCTTTCGCCAGTCCTCATCATTCCGACCGTCAAAGGGGCCGTCTTTAAAGTCTTCCCGCGAGTGAGCTCCGCGGCTCTCCTTACGGGCTTCGGCGGAGTAAACGGTCGAGATGGCGCCAGCCATCAGATTGTCCAGCTCCAACGTTTCCACCAAATCCGAATTCCAAATCATGGAACGGTCGGACACTTTGATGTCCGACAACTGAGCCCAAGCCTGATCCATCCGGCGGCAACCACTTTCCAGCGTTTCCTGAGTGCGGAACACGGCGGCATCTTCCTGCATGATCTTTTGCATCTGCAAACGTAGCTCGGCGGTGGAAGTGGAACCGTTCGCGTTGCGCTTGGCATCGAACCGATCAAGAATCTTGTCGACGCAGGCTTTGTTGGCAGCGGGCACAGCTGAACCCCGATCAACCACTTCACCCGCACGAATGGCGGCGGCACGGCCAAACACGACAAGATCGATCAATGAGTTGGAGCCCAGGCGATTGGCACCATGGACAGAGGCGCAGCCCGCCTCTCCGACAGCCATAAGCCCCGGAACCTTCCGGTCTGGATCGTCTTCGGATGGATTGATCACCTCACCCCAATAATTGGTGGGGATACCGCCCATATTGTAATGAACGGTCGGCAGTACCGGGATTGGCTCTTTGGTGACGTCGACACCCGCAAAAATGCGGGCACTTTCGGAGATGCCAGGCAGGCGCTCGGCCAAGAGCTCGGGATCAAGGTGATCGAGATGCAGGTAGATGTGATCCCTGTTCTTGCCGACGCCACGACCTTCCCGGATCTCCATTGTCATACAGCGCGACACCACATCGCGGGAGGCAAGGTCTTTGGCTGAGGGCGCATAACGCTCCATGAAGCGCTCACCCTCGGAATTGACCAGGTAGCCGCCTTCGCCCCGGGCGCCTTCAGTTATCAGGCAGCCGGCACCATAAATGCCCGTGGGGTGGAACTGCACAAACTCCATATCCTGCAGAGGCAGGCCAGCGCGGGCCACCATGCCATTGCCATCACCCGTGCAGGTGTGGGCAGACGTGGCCGAGAAATAAGCACGACCGTAACCGCCAGTGGCCAGCACCACCATCTTGGCGCGGAAAATGTGGAGTGTCCCGTCATCAAGATTCCACGCGACCACACCTGTACAGGTGCCGTCATCATCCATGATCAGATCGATGGCAAAGTACTCAATATAGAATTCCGCATTGTTTTTCAGCGACTGGCCATAGAGCGTGTGCAGAATGGCATGGCCCGTGCGGTCTGCGGCGGCGCATGTGCGCTGCACCGGCGGCCCTTCGCCAAAGTTCTGCATGTGTCCACCGAAGGGGCGTTGGTAGATTTTGCCCTCTTCCGTACGGGAAAATGGAACGCCGTAATGTTCCAGCTCATAGACGGCCTTCGGGGCCTCCATGGCCAGATATTGCATCGCATCGACATCGCCGAGCCAGTCAGACCATTTGACCGTGTCATACATGTGCCACTGCCAACTATC
>JBCBZX010000136.1:0-7750 GCA_039815105.1 Pseudomonadota bacterium | reverse complement strand
CGATACTGGTCCAACTGACGTTTCGATGACTTCGTCGCGCAGGGCGCCGAGGAAGCGCTCGCACGCGATGAGCATCTCGCGCTCGGTACAGTCGCGCAACACAAGCGCCATTTTGGTGCCGGCATGGCGACCAAGGGAATCGTTGAGCCGCATCACGGCCTCAACTCGGCGCCCGGCTTCACGCACAATTTCATCGCCAATGCCAAAGCCGTACATTTCGTTGACAAGATGCATATGCTCAATGCCGATGATGATGAATGCACCGGAGCCGTGCTCGCGATTCACGCGTTCCAGATCTTCAGCCAGAAGTTCGGTCAGGCGATCCCGGTTCATCAGTCCCGAACGCGCGTCAAAGTGAGACATGCGGGTGAGCGCTTCATGGCGGTCGCGGCGAGCGTTGACCACACGCATGGTTCCCACAACGCGTTGCGGCATGCCGTTTCGGTCAATATACACCCGGCCGCTATCTTCGATCCAAACCGGCTGTTCTTCGCCGGCATCGTCGGTTTTGCTGGTTATGAGCGGGTACTCAACATCAAAGGTTGCGGTGGTGTTTGCGCCGCGTGAGGCGAGATCCAGCACGACTTCAATCCGGCTTACATCTGCGTCTGGAGACACGATGGCCGTAAATTCGCGACCGGTTTCAATGTGATGATCTCTGGCCAGACTGAGGACTTCATGGGCGTTTTCGCTCCATGCAATCGTGTCGGTTGTGACGTTCCAATCATAGGTGATGATGCCTGTTACCCGCAGGATGTCATCGGCGTTCAGACCAGCATCCTGTTGCGCCGTTTCTGATGGTGCCTTTGATCTGGCATCGGAAGTCCGCTCAGCATCTGTGCTTTCAAATCCAGTTGTGAGCGCTTGACGAACAAGCGAAGAGGCGGTGACGGTCATGAAATTCCCCAAAAGTCCGGGCAATCGTGCCTCAGAAGGCTTAACAAAGCCGAAACCAAAAGGACGAGTTTGTGGCAGTGACGTCCTGTTTTCACTTGATGTGCAGGTGTTTCGGGTATCGTGGGACCGATCAGAGGAAAACCAGCCTTGTACCAGACGCCGCCGCTCATAAAATCTCGAACCAAGCGCCTGATTGTGCGTGGCGCCGAACGGCGTTGCGGTCAAATGGCGTTTAAAGGGCGAGAACGCAGGCGGGCCAATTATGACCGCCGCAAGTTAGCCGAACCAAATGGGAAAAAGCCGCCCATGTCGGACGCAGGTTATCAGCCCCGGCACTCTTCCGCCCCGCCACAGCACGCGCCCGCCTATGTGGCAGATGTTGCAGCTCAGATGGGGGCTTACCGGCGTGCCAGCAGCCTTGAAGCCAGTGGCCGCTACATGGCTGTCGATAAAGGCCGAACCGACCGGTTGCTGCGCGGCCTGGCCGTGGACGCGGAAATCAGCTGAGCATCAATATCCGATGGCCAGCCCGTCCTTTCGGCTGTCCGAACCGCCGATCAGGCAGCCATTGTCCGCAATTCGGATCATCTGCGCGCCGCCCATTGCTTGCGCTCGCCAAGTTGGCCTGTGCCCCCTCGACTGCAAGCCTTTGAAGACATCTTCGCCAATTGACTTTTCAAGCACCGTGCGCCCTTCATCGTCCCAGAAAGCGCGGGGGAAATCTATGGCTTCCTGCGGATCGAAACCATGGTCCAGCACGAGCGACAGCACGTGGGCTTGGCCCATGGGTTGATATTGGCCGCCCATCACGCCAAAGCTGATGGCTGGCTTGCCGTCTTTCAGCACCATGGCTGGAATGATTGTGTGCAAAGGTTTTTTGCTTGGACCTATGGCGTTGGGATGGCCCGCCTCCACACGGAAACCGCTGCCACGGTTTTGCAACAAGACACCGGACTTGCGTGCGACGATCTGCGATCCGAAATCACCGAAGATCGAATTGATTAGCGAGACGCAGCGGCGATCTCGGTCGATGACTGTCAGATAGACGGTGTCGCTGCCTTTGGATTCTGGCAGGGTGATAGCTGGATTGCGCTGATCTGCATCGAAACTCCGAGCCAACTCCGCTGCATAGGGCTTGGAGATCAAATGCGCCACCGGCTCAGACATGTGCGCCGGATCAGCGAGATAGGCATCGCGGACGCTGTAGGCCAGACGGCCTGCTTCCAGATCCTGATGCCAGCGGTCGATTGTTCCCGGCTCCAACTGCCCATTGCCCAACTTTTCGAAGAGATTGAGCAGCGTGAGCGCTGTCATGCCCTGGCCGGATGGTGGCAGCTCCAGCACTTCATGGCCCGCATAAGTGGTGCGGATCGGCTCCACCCAGCTTGCCTCATTGGCCTCCAGGTCCTGCTCCGTCATCACCCCACCGAGGGACTGCAAGGTCGCAACGATGTCTGCTGCCACCTCACCGTCGTAGAAACCCTTTGAACCAAGACTGGCGATCTTCTCATAGGTTTTGGCAAGATTTTCGGAGGTGAACTGCTCGCCAATACGATAAGCACGTCCATCTTTGAGGAGGCTCGTTGCACCATTGGCGATGAGATCGCTTTCCGCGTCTGCCCAGTCCGCTGCTATGCGCGGTGCCACGCGCCAGCCGTTGCGGGCGCAGGCGATGGAGGGCGCAAACAGCTCTGACCAGTCTTTGGAGCCGAAGCGCGCGTGCAACGCTTCCCAGGCGCGCACCGCACCGGGCACGGTGACAGCGTGGGCGCTATGGGGTGGAATTTTCGACCAGCCTTTTTCAAGATAGTCGTCCAAGTTGGCGGTGGCGGCAGACCTCCCGGCGCCATCGATGCAATGGGTGCTGCCGTCCGGCTCGGCAATGATGGCGAAACAGTCGCCGCCAATACCTGTCATGTGCGGCTCGACCACGCCTTGGAGTGCAACGGCGGCAATTGCGGCGTCCACCGCGTTGCCACCACTTTGCAAGACTTGTAGGGCCGCAGAGCTCGAGAGCGGATGGCTGGTCGCCACCATGCCATTGTCGGCATAAACGGCGGAGCGCCCGCCCTTTGAAAAGTCCCGCATATACATACCCTGTTCATTGGCGCGTTGGAGTGCCGGTCGATTTGAAGCTCTTTCAACCCTGTTGGCGCTGGAAACACCAGCCCTGCCGGTCCATAGAGGCATCAAGCTATACGGAAGGACCAATTATGGCGTCGATCTCATTGAACAAGGCCAATCAAATTATCCGCGGCAGTTTTGCCAGTGGCAAAGATATGGGTCTCAAGCCGCTGACCACCGTGGTGCTCGATGATGGTGGCCATGTTGTTGCCAGCCAACGGCAGGACGGCGCGTCGCCACTGCGCTTTGAGATCGCCAAGGGCAAGGCGTACGGCGCTGTCGCAACCGGTGTTGGCTCGCGCTGGTTGAACGATCAAGCTGAAACACGCCCGCATTTTCTTGAGGGTCTCTCCGGTGTCTCCGGCGGTCGCATCGTCCCCGTGCCCGGTGGCGTTCTGGTCAAAAGCAAAAATGGGAAAATACTCGGCGCTGTCGGCATCACCGGTGATACATCGGACAATGATGAGGCCGCCGCAAAGGCGGCTATTGAGGCCGCTGGTTATGAGGCAATTGTCGGCTGAACTCCATGAAAGCTGATGTTCGCGCGTCCTTGATCGGCTCCATTGCCATTGCGCTATGGGCCTTGTTGGCGCTTCTCACGGCTTGGGCGGGTGATATTCCTCCCTTCCAGTTGACCGCCATGAGCTTTGCCATTGGCACGCTTGTTGGCATCGTGTTCGTTGTGCGCAGTGGTCGCGGTCTTGCACCGTTTCGCCAGCCTGCAAAAGTCTGGATTCTCGGGATTTCGGGCCTGTTTGGATATCATTTTCTGTATTTCTCCGCGCTTCAAAATGCTCCGCCGCTAGAAGCGGGTTTGATCGCATATCTTTGGCCGCTGCTGATCGTTCTGGGGTCCGCTCTTTTGCCCGGCCAACAGTTACGATGGTTTCATGTGGCGGGGGCGTTGGCCGGGGCGCTCGGCTGCGCCGTTCTGGTGACCCGTGGCCAGATATTGAGCGGCGTTTTCGTGTTCGAAGCGCAGTTTGGTTTCGGTTACCTACTGGCACTGGGGTGCGCACTCACATGGTCGAGCTATTCCCTCATCAGCCGCACGTTCAGCGATGTTCCGACCGATATTGTTGTTGGCTTGTGTGCCGCAACCGCGGTTCTGGCGGTCGGCGCACATCTCTGGCTGGAGGAGACCGTGTGGGTTATGAGCCCCCTGCAATGGCTCGCCGTCATCGGGCTCGGCGCCGGGCCGGTGGGGCTGGCCTTTTACGTTTGGGATATCGGTATGAAACGGGGCCGTATCCAGCTTCTAGGCGCGGCCAGCTATCTCACGCCACTTCTATCCACGCTGGTTTTGATCATCGCGGGCTCGGGTCGGCTCAGTTGGAGTGTTGCAGCGGCGGCATTGTTGATCACTGGCGGCGCTATGCTGGCGGCAAGCGATCTGCTCTTCAGCCGCCAGCCGCCAGCCAAATGACTAGATGGACTACCAGAAAGACTAATGAGAAGGGCGGGGCGTCGGTCGCCAATCCGGTGGCGCGAGCTCAAACTGATCAAATGTAAAGCCCGGTGCCACTGTGCAACCAACAAAAGTCCATGCGCCGAGGCTGGTCGCCGTCTGCCACCAGCCCTTCGGCACGGTGAACTGAGGTTGCTCATTTGCTCCAATGTTAAGCCCCAGGCGGTGGGCCATGGCGTCGTGGCCATCGGGTGAGACGGTCAAAGACAATGGGCCGCCAGCATAAAAGTGCCAGACCTCTGCGGCGTGGTGCACGCGGTGCCAGTGGCTGACATCGCCAGCCTCGAGCAGAAAATAGATCGCCGTGGACGCCTCATCGTCATCGCGGAACGTTTCAGAGTACCAGCCTCCCTCGGGGTGCTGTTGCATGTTGAAACGGGACCTCAGAAGCTCCGGCGTGAGGCCGTGATAGGCGTCCATCAGGCATTGTCCTTGAGGCGCCGTACTTCCGTGAACACTTCTTCGTCGGTTGCATCTGCCATATCGAGGCGTTGGCGAATTTCTGCCGAATGCGGGCGCAAAAATGGATTGGTGGCGAGTTCAGTGGCAATGGTGGTTGGCAGGGTTGGCAGATCGTCCGCGCGGAGTTTTTCAATTTGTTCAATGCGCTCGACCAACGCTTGATTGCCTGGCTCAATGGTCATGGCGAACTTGGCATTGGCCAATGTGTATTCGTGGCCTGCATAGACCACGGTTTCCGGCGGCAAAGCTGCCAAACGGGACAGTGCGGTCCACATTTGTTGCGGTGTGCCTTCAAAAATCCGCCCGCAGCCCAGTGCAAAAAGAGCGTCGGCCGCAAACACGGTCCTTGAAAGTGGGAAGTGATATGCGATCTGCCCCAATGTATGGCCTGGGGTGGCGATGATTTCCACCGGCGCTTCGCCAAACTCGATGCGTTGCTCGTGGGAGACAGTTTCATCAATGCCCGGAATGTCCGCGGCCTCGGCTTCAGGGCCAATGATGACGCAATTATACTTACCCTTGAGCTCGAGGTTTCCTTCCACATGGTCGATGTGCTTATGCGTGGTGAGAATATGGGTCAGCTGCCACCCATGCTGTTCCAGCGCATGGTCCACAGCGCTGGCGCTGGGCGCATCTATGGATGCGGTCTGACCACTGGCTGGATCGTGCACCAACACGCCGTAATTGTCGTCTCTGCAGGGAAATTGGTGAAATTCGAAGGCGGCCATTTGGTCCTCTGAGCTATCTGGTTGCGCCGCTTCCACGGTTGCGGAATTTGCGCCGCGCCTATCTATGCGCAAAGATGGGGCGGTGAACAGGCCTGCCGGCCCCCGAAGGTTTCGGCAAGATGGCGGGCCATGCGTATAGCACACGATGCGGGACAGGCTTTGCATTCAGATATTCTTGATTTGCGTGCATTCTATCGTTCCAATCTGGGGCAGATGGCCACCCAATCTATCGCCATGGGACTCGCCCCCATGTGGCAGGAGTTACCTCAGGAGCGCCTGGTTGGTATTGGCTATGCCCGGCCATTGCTGGATCGGTTTGCCCCGGATGCGGAGCGTGCGTTTGCATTTATGCCAGCATCGCAGGGGGCGGTGGCTTGGCCGGATGCAAAACACTGTGCCACTTCACTTGTTTTTGACGAGGATCTGCCGCTCCCAGACTCGTCCGTCGACCGTATTTTGGCAATCCATGCCTTTGAGCATGCGGAGAGCCCGCAAAATTATCTGTCGGAGATGTGGCGGGTTCTGGCTCCCAATGGGCGGCTGGTTTTGGTGTTGCCAAATCGGCGGGGCGTGTGGGCGCGGTTTGATCACACACCGTTTGGCTTTGGCCGCCCTTACACGCGGGGGCAGATTACCAAAACGCTCAACGATGTCGGCTTCTCAGTGGACAAGTGGGGCGACGCGCTCTTCTTCCCGCCGTCAGAACGTTTTTTGCGCCTGAAACTATCGGGCACGATTGAAAAAACCGCCCGGCGCTTCTGGCCAGCTTTTTCTGGTGTGTTGATGGTGGAAGCTGTCAAAAAACTGCACCGGGGAACCCCTGCGGTTGCTCGATCCAGCCGTAGGGTGTTCGTGCCCGTTTTGAATCCGCAGGGTGTGGGGGCACGGGTGACGCGGCGCTAGCCGTCGAAGCGACCTGTATCGATATTCTTGTTCAACTCGCTCGCCTTGAAGATGCGCCCATTCATGGCGCCATAAACTCCGCTCGGGAGTATTTGAGCGGCAGTGATCGCGGCTCCAAGATTGAACTCACCGTCTGAGCTCGACAGGGAGAACGGGCGCATGGCACCCGTTAGAACCACTGTTCTGTCGGTTATGTGATCGGCCAGGTAGCGCGCCGTCTGCCCCATTGTGCCGGTGCCGTGTGTGACAACCAGAGAGTGCTCTGATGCGGCCTGGGCAGCCGTCAAAATCGCCTGCCGGTCTTCATCGGTGAAGTCGAGACTGTCCTTTTGCAGCACACGTTGGGCTGCGGGAAAATAGCAACGCCCCACGGCCAACATTTCGGGCAGGTGGGATGTGCCGTCCATGGGGAACCCCAAGCCTTCCGTGCGCGTGTCATGCACCTTGTCCAGCGTGCCGCCGGTTATGAGAATGCGTACGGGGCGGCGAAGATCAGCCATTGGCACCGCCGCGCCGCAGCACGATGAGTGCTTGTTCGCCCACCAGATTTTTCCATCGGATCGACGCACTTGGCCGCACCTCCTGGCCTTTGCCATCGAGCACGATGAGGTGCTCGGTGGTGGCGCCCAGTTTGCGGCACAGGCCCAGGAAATCGACGATGGAGCAAAAGTGAATGTTGGGTGTGTCGTGCCAGCTATAGGGCAATTTGTCGGTGACCGGCATATTGCCGTGCAACGCAATTTGCACCCTGTTGCGCCAATGGGCGAAGTTGGGGAATGACAGGATGGCGCGGTTCGCCACCCGCAGCAAATCGTCCAGCACCTGTGCCGGGTCTCGGGTTGCCTGTACAACCTGGCTCATGATTGCATAGTCGAATGCGCCGTCTGGATAATGCTGCAAATCTTCGTCGGCATCACCCTGCACAACGGCAAGTCCACGGGCGACGCACTTGTTCACTTGGCTTTGCAGCAATTCCATTCCGCGGGCGTCGACGCTTTTCGTCTCCTCAAGCAGCAACATCAGGTCACCATCGTCACAACCCACATCCAGCACGCGGCTGTTGGGTTGCACGATGTCGGCAATCATCTGGTGGCCAATCTGCGATATGTCGCGCAGCGAAGGGCCGTTTGGTGCACTCATTGCCCAATCTCCCGCGCCTTGCCTACAT
>JBCBZX010000245.1:0-4590 GCA_039815105.1 Pseudomonadota bacterium | reverse complement strand
CCATCGAAGACTATGCTTCTGCGGAACGTCTAGCCCAGATCTCCTACCAGCAGAACAGTCGCCACGCCTCGACGCTTAGAGTCAGAACGATCGCGCTCCAGGGTCTTGGCAGGTTTGAAGAGGCCCGCCAAAGCGCCAGTGAATTGCTGGCGCGAGAACCCAACCTGACCGCTCGCTCATACCTTGAATTCCACCCCGCAGCTCCTTTTGCAACGGGGCAAAACTGGGCGCGTCTTCTGCAGGACGCAGGCATTCCCAGCGGCTGACCGCGAACCGTTTCCGGCGACTGGACGCGCCTTAGCGCGTCCACTTCATCGTTCATCACATTGCTAAGTTCATAGAGGAGATATTCATGTCCATTTCAGCACTTCTTTCCGGAGCATCAGGTGCAAGCGGTGCCTCCGGTGCGAGCGGCGCTTCGGGCGCCAGTGGCGCCTCTGGTGCAAGCGGTGCTTCTGGTGCCAGCGGCGCATCAGGGGCATCTGGAGCATCTGGGGCGTCTGGCGCATCTGGTGCCGCAGGCAGCTATGGCTCTTTCGTAAGCGGTGCGTTGATTACGGCGCGTGACGGCTTTGTCGGTGCTTGGAACGGTGCAACCCGTACGCCCGAAGCCGTGCCGGGTGGAAGTGGCCAAGCGCTTCAGCGAGCCGCCCCCTGGGTTCGCGCCTACATCATGCACCAGGAAGTGCTGGGCCAACTGGCGTTCCAAACCATTGCGGCGGAGGCCCCCAGCCAGAACGCCGTGCTAGTGGCGCACAAGCCAACATCTGGCCTGAATCCTACAGTCGGCGGGGCTCAAGATTACGAGGTTCAGGCCGAAACCATCGCCAGCTTCGTAGCCCCCACCAAAGACTATTTCGCGGCTCAGCTGGAATTTGTGAATGACTACATCGCGCAGCGTCCAGATCGTGGGCAAGAGATCCTGAGTCAGGTGGGGTTTCCCACGCCGTTTTTCGCTTCTGTGATCTCGCTGCACCCGGCTCAGAAGCCCAAAACCCTTGAACTGATCTCCTTGGCCCAGGCCATTGCGAGCACAGTTGTGATGCAAGTCAAACATGGTTTGGCATGTCGTCGTCCGGATGAATACTCAACCCAAATCCAACCTATGATCCCCACACCAGGCCACGGCACTTTGCCCAGTGGCCATGCAACCGAAGCGTTTATCGTCGCCCAATTGATGAGCCATTTTCTGGCAAGTGCAGGCCATGACGCGCGGGAATCAACTGAACGCATGCTGATGGGTGCTGCGCACCGTATTGCCGTCAACCGCACGGTCGCAGGTGTTCACTTCCCAGTCGATTCCATCGCTGGCGCCGGCCTTGGTGTGATGCTGGGTGATTTGATGACCGCCCTCGCAACTGCAGACGTCGCGCTTCCAATATCAAAAATATCGTTCGACGTTACCAGCCAAGCGAACCATGATTTCTACGTCGGTGACGCCTTCAACTTCAACGTGGACGCCCGAACTTCCATACTCAAAAGCGCGCTCGGGCTTAATGTCACCGCCGGAGAACTGGCCAGCCCGCCCACCGCAGCAACGGGCTTGAACTGGCTCTGGACGGAAGCATTGCGGGAGTGGGCGTAATATGACCGTTCGGATCGTGAAGCCGGATGATTTGGATGGACCGGCACCCGCGACGCTTATCACACTTAATAAAGGAGACAGGCTAGATCCCTACACGCAATGGCACAGCCAATATGGAGCGGATTTCGATATCCTTCAAAGATTGGGTGATGCTTACGGACCTTTTGAGGAGACCGTGGCGATTGACGCCGACACACTCGACCCGATGGTAACCCTCTCAAGGGATATCAAAGCGGGTGGAGTTAAACACAAAGCGGCGGCCGAGGACAAAGAGACCCTGCGCGCTCGCTTGCCCCTATCACCACGTTCGCTGCCCCAAGCCGATGACCGGAATTTGACGCCAGAAGCGGAGTTCGCAAACACCATTGAGGCCATCAAAGATCCTGCACTTTCGAGCGATGACCAGGCATTTGATCCAAATTCCCTGGTCATCACGGGCGTTATGGACAGCAGGATCAACATTGCCAATGCGCAGTTCCGATTGTGCGAAGGGCTGAGCAATAAGCCAGGCCCCAGCCGGGTCGACTTTGCCTGGATACAAGATGGCACGTTTCAAAAGGACGGCTCTGTTCGGGCGGGGCGTGAGTGGACCAACAGCCAGATCAACAATGTCCTCGCCAAGCATGACGACGAGGCCAGCGCCGTGAGAGAACTGGAGATCATGCATCCAAACAAGGGGCCCATGAGCGCCGTGGCACCGCGGGTGTCCCACGGAACCCATGTGCTTGACCTAGCGGCAGGCCATGATTTCCGAGCTTCAAAGACCAGCACCATTCCGGCACACCATCGGATCATCGCTGTCCAACTTCCAGATGTGGTAACCGCTGATACGTCCGGCACCCATTTATTCCCCATGACCGCCTGGGGCCTGAAGTACATACTCGACCGCGCCACGGCCATGTCGGTAAAACACAAGGTAGCGATACCGTTGGTGATCAATTTCAGTTACGGCACTGGCGCCGGCCCGCACAATGCAGAGCACGCCATTGAGCGGATGATGCGAAAGCTGATCGTCCGTTACCGAACAAATTTGCTTGCCCTGTTGAATGCCGACCGCAGCAAAGACGCAAAACTCTCGCAAGAGGATGTTCGCGTTGAGATCGTCCTGCCCGCTGGAAACCGCAGGCTTGCCCAAGCCTACGCCCAGCAAATGGTGGCGAACGAGCCAAGCAGCAAAGCACCATCGCTAACCTTGCCATTGCGACTCCAACCCGATGATCACACATCGAATTTTCTTGAAGTGTGGATCCCAATTGGTGCGGATTTTACCACCATTGAGATCACACCGCCGGGTGCTACAGAGCCGCTGCAGCTCACGGATTTGCATCAGGGCCCCCAATTGCTGGTACGCTCCAACGCCGCCACTGCGGCTGCATCGGCGGTTATTGGCAGGATCAGTCTTGAGCCGCCGAGCCATAAGGAGGCCACCAAGCGACAGCTTTTCATCGCGCTGGCACCCACCATATTTCTTGCGACCGCAGCGGCACCACACCGCGCAACCTGCCCCTCCGGCTTGTGGAAAATCAAAATTGTTGCGACCGGGCTCAAGAAAGGCGAACGCCTTGAAAGTTGGGTCCAGCGCGATGATGTGGCGCTCGCGCAGCACACCGGGGCGCGGCCGGCCTATTTCGATGATGACGCTTACGAGGCGACCCGTTTGCAACCAAATGGCGAACCTCGCCTGGATGATCCCGCTCTCAACTCCAGCGTGGTGCAAAGACAGGGTTCCATCAATGGCATGGCGACGCGACCTGAGGCTGCAAATCAAACAGCTGCCATTGAAGATGCGATCGAAGTGGTGGGCGGACTGGTCGGCAATCCGTTTGGGGTTGCAGATGGCCCAGCGTTTTACTCGGGGATTGGTTTTACCGGCGGCAAACCGAAAATCACCCATCCTGACAGCCACCGCCCCAGTGATCGGTCCCGCGTGTTGCGAGGTGTAATGGCGAGCGGATTCCTATCCGGTTCGCATGTCGCACTTTCCGGAACCAGCGTTGCAGCACCTCAGCGCGCGAGAGAAATCGCAACGCGCTTCCACCAAGAAGCCGGCTGAGCTGGGGGACCAGATTTTGAACCGAAAGGACAAACCGATGTGCTTTAGCGCAAAATTTCAGAAAGCTGCCTCTGCATCTCTTGCATTATCCATCTCGGCCTTCGCGATGGTGGTTGCCAGCGGTATCACCAATCAGGCAATCGCCCAGACCACCATTGACTGTACAAACCATATCGGGCTGCTCATGGAGACCGACCAACGACAGCCGTTTTGCAATCTATTGGAAGCGAACTCGGAACGCCGCGTCGTAACGGTGATGAAGAAACCGAAGTGCCCCCCTTCAGGTCCATCTTCCATGCCTTTGCCGGAACTGGCAGGTTCAAAATCAAAGTGCAACCCCAGCTCGATGGAGGGCTTTGCCGATCATCGGGCCACACTGCATATCCTGAACTCACACGGTAGCTACACCGCCCAACCGCTTTGGGAGGGCGATGAGAGTGGGCGGTCAACAGGTGTCATTGAGCAGCTTGAGGCTTACGACGGCAAGCAGACCATTCAGGGTATCGATCTAGGCGCCAATTTGACTACGGAATGGTCGGTTGTTGCAGAAGACGAGATGCAAACCTCAGACGATCTGCAGAACGCGTTGAAGCAGGCTTTCCCCCAAGTCGAGCCCGCATTGCAGCGCGGTGGCCACGCGATCCTTGTGATCGTGGAGGATGAATAATGAAGCCCTCCGAAAACGGCTTCGCATTTTTTGATGTTTACGTTGTACCGTGGGCGCACTTTGAATGGGGCCTCAAATCAGGGCTTTCAGTTCTTATCGTGGCGCTATTTGCAGCTCTGATATGCCTCATTCCCGTCCATCGAATTGCCAAACAACGTAACGAACTGTCGACGATTGCCGGTGCCCTGATCGTATATAAAAGTTGCAGTTCGTAACATCGCAAAGCAAAAATTCTTTTCAATCATTAACATTTTAGGGTTAGCGTGTGGTATCGCCAGCGCTTTG
>JBCBZX010000397.1:0-2505 GCA_039815105.1 Pseudomonadota bacterium | reverse complement strand
GAGTCCAACCAGGGCTCATTCTCTTCCAACGGCACCAGGAAGGAATGTGGCCACCAGGAACGATTGGCGGCCGTAGGCGCAAAGAAGGCGATGTCTGGGATCGCTAGATACTGGCCTAAACCGAGGATGTCTGAAGGCGACCCTCCCCGTCCATGCGCCATCACCACGACGAGGCGCGCCTTGGATATGGGCGCGCCTGCTGTTTCCACACGCTGTCCCACGTGCGGGCTTGGTCTTTTGCTCATGCTGGCACCTTTATGGGTGGAAGGATCTCTTCGATCCTTTGGCGTCGGCCCTCGTATTGAGATGGTAACATCAATTTCTCGCCCATGGTCGCAGCAGGTTCATCCCGATCAAAGCCCGGTGGGTCGGTGGCAATCTCGAAAAGGACCCCGCCCGGTTCGCGAAAGTAGATGGCATTAAAGTATTGGCGATCAATCACCGGCGTCACATCGAACCCGGCCGCACGCACCCTGTCCTGCCAGTGTTTTTGAATCTCATCCGTTTCAGCTCGGAACGCGACATGGTGAATGGACCCCGCGCCTTGCCGACCCAAGGAGGCCGCGTCAGACACCAAAAGATCCACAGCGGAGCCGCGCCCTTGCCCCGGCGATTGGAATCGGATGCGTTCCCCTTCAGCGCCTCTCTCGTGTCCGACCTGTTCGTAACCAAAGGTGTCCGTGAGCAGCTTGGCGGTCTTGTCAGTCTCATCAAGCCAAAGGGTTACCGAATGGAACCCGGTGTCGTGGAGTTCAGAGGGTCCAGCATTCATGGGCTCAATGAGATCGATACTAAGACCATGGGGATCCGTGAATGTGATGTATCGTTCGCCGAGACGCACTGATGGACCCTGGAAGTCTATGGCCTCTTCGGCCAAATGATCCATCCAGAGATCTAATCCGCCCAGAGGAACACCATATGCTACGGCACTGGCCATACCAGGGCCCGCGCGACCCGGGCCCGCATCCACGAATGGGAAGAACGTCAGAATGGTGCCGGGTGCGCCGTCGTTGTTGCCGTAATACAAATGATAGGTGCCGGGATCATCAAAATTGACGGTTTTTTTTACCAGGCGTTGGCGCAACGTCTTAATATAGAAATCAACGTTCTCTTGCGGTGATCCTGAGATCGCCGTCACGTGATGTATCCCTGGTATAACTGTCTCAGACACTGCGTATTCCTCCTCCTAGTCTTGGCTTCTGGTTGTGCGACTGACGCTAAAGCCTGTAGCCCCCGCCAAGCGCCTTGCGCGGTTTGCCCACATCCTCGGGCAAGGGGATAAATTCCTCTTCGTCACCCGGAACGGTCTCAAACCTGCCTTTCGCCCATTCCTCTTTTGCCTGTTCGATCCGTTCCGGGCGTGACGAGACGAAGTTCCACCAGATGTACCGGGGGCCCTCCATGGGTGCGCCGCCAAAGAGCATAAACCGCGCCGCTTGCTTGGCCGTGACGGTGATCGCGTCACCCGGGCGCAGGATGAGAAGCTGCCCGGGTTCGAATGTGTCTCCGGCAATCTCGATCTCGCCCGAGATCGTGTAGAGTGCACGTTCCTCAACATTTGTATCGATAGGAAGTTGAGAGCCCTCATTTAGAGAAATATCTACGTAGAGGGTCTCGGACGGAGCCTGAAGCGGCGAACGTTCACCGAAGGCACTGCCCGTGATAATGCGCGCAGAGACGCCATCACCGTCGATCTGCGGTAAAGAGGCACGGCTGAAATGCGCAAACTCAGGGTCCGTTTCTTCCTTCTCAAGGGGAAGAGCCATCCACGTTTGCAAACCGAAGAGCTTCTGACCGGTGGCCTTCAGGGTGTCGCTGGTACGCTCAGAGTGCACGATCCCTTTGCCAGCAGTCATCCAGTTGACTGCGCCTGGTTCAATCGAAAGCTCTGTGCCAAGGGAGTCCCGATGCAAGATCTGTCCTTCGAAAAGATAGGTTAGGGTTGAGAGGTTGATATGAGGATGTGGGCGAACATCAATCCCTTGGTCGGTCAAAAACTCTGCCGGTCCCATCTGATCAAAAAAGATGAAAGGACCTACCATCTGTCGTTTCACCGAAGGCAAAGCACGCTTGACGATCATCTCACCGAGATCTACGGCGCGTGGCACAATCAACGTCTCAATGGCATTTACAGTCTCGCGCTCACCTGGAATTGGATCTGGACAAGGGCTCCAAGACATCGGTCAAACTCCTTTCGTCATGACGGGTGGCCTTCCGCACTCACCGAAACTGCGTTCCATGCTGCGATCCCAGTGGCCTGTGGAAACGGCCGCTTCGAAGGTTGATTGAAGGAACGCCATAAGCGTCGCACTAGGGTCTTGAGCGGTGCGTACGGCATCGTAGGGAAGCAAAAACTCCCCAAGTTCTTTGTGCCAAAATGCCGCCTCCGGCTGTACGGGCTGCTCAGAAAACCCCTCCGGGCCGGGGTACGCATAGGAATAGAACATCGGCTCGCCATATCCATTGCCTGGCCAGAACCCGGCCGATGACACCTCGTGGCTGTAG
>JBCBZX010000391.1:0-2594 GCA_039815105.1 Pseudomonadota bacterium | reverse complement strand
CTGCTGGCCTCGAGGTAAATGCGGGGCATGATCTGACAGTGGAAAACTTGCCAGCCTTGGCCAAAGCGATACCCAATCTGGCTGAAGTTTCCATCGGCCATGGCCTGGCAGCTGAGGCCTTGGAGCACGGCATGGCAGTCGCCGTGCAGCGTTTTGTCGGTGCGCTCGGTCCTTCGGTCTAACGCAGCGCCCACAGGCCCAAGCCCGCCATTGCGACCGCTATAAGGCTGAAGCCCGTGCGGACGTGGTTCCAGAAGGTCCAAGGATTTTCATACTCCACCCAAATTTTGGCCGGGTCTGGCAGGGAGCTCACGTCGATGAGTGCCAGAGCCTCATTCATCGGAACGTTGATGGCCATGGTGAGCACAAAGCCGCCCGCGATGTAGGTGATTGCCGCTGCGCTGAACCACAGGGCAGATGCAGTGTTGCCCTGCATGAACATGATTGTCGTTGCTGCGATCAGCATGACCGCACTTCCAAAGAAACTCAGTGCGAACACTGGATTGCGAACTTCCGCATTGATGCCCTGCATGGCTTTGAGTGCCACGTCTGGTGCAACGACGTTCAAGCCGAACATGACGGAGCTGGAATATGCATAGAAGAAGCCAGCCACCGCAGCCGTGGCGATGAGTGCGGTGATACCAAAGCCAAGGCTTATGAAGTTTGCATTTGCGCCATGTTCCACCGCTGCTTGGGCCGTGGTGAGGATGGCGGGATCAGATTGGGCAGAAACAGAATTTTGCACGACAAATCTCCTTGCAGCTCAGCGCGCTTTTGACTAGTACCGTACGGTACAGTACTTTTACCGTACCCATCGGTACGGTTCCGTCAACCCACTTGGTTTTGAACTTTGGAGATCGGCTTGAGCGCGCTTGCACCCAGCGATATCGCTGAGATCGAGGGCCAGGGCGATTCTGCGCCTGCCATCGGTTCGTCACCGGATGCGTTGAGTGATCGCCAGCGAGAGGTTCTCGACGTTACCCTTGAGCTGTTGATTGAGAACGCTGCGGCGCTGACCATGATCGCAGTCGCGCGGCGAGCCAATTGCTCCAAAGAAACGCTGTATAAATGGTTTGGAGATCGAGACGGGCTGCTGGCTGCCACGGTGCGCTATCAGGCGTCCAAGGTAAGGGTCGAACCGTTCGAAGCGGAGACGATTGATCAGACCAAGCTGACGGACGTGCTCGAGGGCTTTGCCCGGGGGCTGTTATCCATACTCACCAGCGACATGTCCGTTGCCCTCAACCG
Organism: Pseudomonadota bacterium; assembly: GCA_039815105.1. Classification (GTDB taxonomy): domain Bacteria; phylum Pseudomonadota; class Alphaproteobacteria; order Rhizobiales; family Rhizobiaceae; genus JBCBXA01. Next base: position 1,346 of record JBCBZX010000391.1, on the reverse strand, counting down.
CCTGGCCGTCTCCCAGGCAGAAGCGAAGAGTGGCGCACCCCTCGGTCAGATCGTGCTGCAAAATGGTCGCTTTTCTACCGGTCCACGCCTCAAGCCGGCCATTGAAGCTGGGATGAGGGCAGGGGTGCTGCGCCCGCTCGATGCCGAGGAGGCGTTTCGCGACTTTTACGGCCTGGCTGTGCGCGACACCCAAATCCGAATTCTTCTTGGGGACGATCTTCAATTGTCACCAAAGGATATTGAGGCTGAGGCGCGCCGCGCCACCGCCCAGTTTTTCACTCTCTACGCAGCCAGTGCTGCCTGACCGCATTCATCTTCGAAAGGAAAATCCATGCGCGTTTACTATGATGCAGATGCCGACCTCGGTCTGATCAAGTCCAAGAAAGTGGCCATAATCGGCTATGGTTCGCAGGGCCGTGCCCATGCAACCAACCTTAAGGATTCGGGTGCAAGTGATGTGATCATCGCCCTGCGTCCGGGCTCCGCCACCGCTCAAAAGGCTGAGGCCGACGGTTTCAAAGTTGTCACGGTTGAGGAGGCCGCGAAAACGGCTGACTTGATGATGATGGCGACGCCTGACGAGTTGCAGGCTGATATCTACAAAGACCAGATCGCACCAAATATTCGTGACGGTGTCGCCATCGCATTTGCCCACGGTCTCAACGTGCATTTCGGTCTCATCGAGCCCAAAGATACAATTGACGTGGTGATGATCGCGCCAAAGGGTCCGGGTCATACCGTGCGCGGCGAGTATTTGAAAGGTGGCGGCGTGCCGTGCCTGATCGCCATCCATCATGACGCTTCGGGCAATGCCCACGATTTGGCACTCTCCTACGCCTGCGGCGTTGGTGGAGGCCGTTCCGGCGTTATTGAGACAACGTTCAAGGAAGAGTGCGAAACCGATCTCTTTGGCGAGCAGGCGGTGCTGTGTGGCGGTCTGGTGGAGCTCATTCGCGCCGGCTTCGAAACGCTGGTCGAAGGTGGCTACGCCCCTGAAATGGCTTATTTCGAATGTCTGCACGAAGTGAAGCTGATCGTCGATCTGATTTATGAAGGCGGCATCGCGAATATGAATTATTCCATTTCCAACACCGCGGAATGGGGTGAGTACGTCACGGGTCCGCGGATCATCACGGCTGAGACCAAGGCCGAGATGAAGCGTGTTTTGACCGATATTCAGACCGGCAAGTTTACGTCCGATTGGATGCAGGAATACCGTGGTGTCTTTTGTGGGAGTTGAAAATCTTTGAAACATAATGGGGGAGAATACTTAAAGGTTTATTGTAACTGAGGGGCATTTATCAGACTTGACTATATCCCAAGGGGTGGGGGGAGAACATATGGGG
>JBCBZX010000370.1:0-2875 GCA_039815105.1 Pseudomonadota bacterium | reverse complement strand
GCCTATAAAAATAAACCTTACAATATCTGCCTTTTTGACGTGATGCTTCCTCAAAAAGATGGCTTTAGCTTAGCTACAGAAATTCGGGGGCTAGCGTGGCATAAGACTGCGCCCGACTGGTCAGGACAACCTGCTTAGACGCGCGAGGCTTCAGACGCGTCTTCTCCAGATACACACTCGGCTCCACCGTAATCTCCGCCCCTTCGGCACGCAGCAGCCAGACCTCTCCGCTCATCAAAGCCAGCGACACGGCATTGCCGCCCATATCAATGGACACATCCACATCCGGGTGAAGGTGAAAACGGATGTCAAAGGGCAGGCCTTCCAGCGCGGTTTGATCCAGACGGGCGTCAAAACGTTCCTTGTTCACGCCAGACACGGCCAAAAGCATGTCTTCGCCCACCAAACCCCGGCCATCGAGGCTCAGTTCCAGTTGCCGCACATGGGTTAGGCCGTAATCGTTCACATAGCCATCATGGCCCACGTTCAACCGGTGCGTATCGGGGGTTTGGCTGACTTCCATCGGTACATTGGTCGGGCCTCCCACCAGAAGTTCGTGGTTGTTGCCATCATCATCCAGATGCGCGCTGGATTGGTCATTCAGCGTGAGCGTCGAATGGGAGGGCGTGGACCGACCCGCACGGCGCCATTCCAACCCGAAATTCGCCCCCGACCCGCAGTTTACAATGATCGGGCGACGGCCAGACGTCATCTCAAACGCCAGCGTCGACGCATGCGCATCCCCAGACGCCCGCCTTGCAGGGGGCGGGGCGGCGTCAACAATGACCGACGTCCGCCCGGCACTCAGCCGGGCAAAGCCCATAGACAGCCCATCGGGTTTGCGCGTCTTCACACCGCTATTAGCAAGCGCATGATCCAGACGGCCTTCGAGGCCGCGACCACCCCCGTGAAAGCGCGCCAGCCCGCCATCCGAGTGGCGCAGCGTACGCAAAGTTGGCGCAATGCGCTTGATTGCATGCCAATGGGCATCTCTGACCTGATGCTTGGTCTGCCCAATCACAACAGAAGCCCAGGTGAGAAGCGTGAACACCTCCAACAACTCTTCGGGGTTGCGCGTGGGCAACCCGCCTTGCGCATCGATCTGTTCTTGGCATTCACGATCAAGCCCGGCAACGGCAGGCTCAAAAAACCTTTCCATCCCTTCGAGGGAAGTGCTGGCGTAAATCAACCCGGTCAGCGCCTCAAATCGTGGCAATCCGGGCGCAGATGCCTTCCACCGGCGCGCCAAGAACAGCGTTTGCATCGCGAGAGATCGATGGAATGCGTGGGATTGCGGCGACTCAAGCCCGCTTAACAAAAAAAGCGCGTGGGAAATCCATCGAATAAGCCGACGGCCGGCCAAATCAGGTGTCCAGCCGGGACCTTGCCCAGTCCCGTACCGTTCAATCCAGGCCCAAAGCCAATCCTGCGCGGCTGTCCGCGCCGGAACATCACCGGCCGCGACGATGTCATCAAGCCAACCAAACCCGTGCAGCGCCTCTGCAAAGGCATGATCCGGCGTGGCCAGATCCCACATGGAGGTATCGGGGCGGTGCAAAAGATGCCCGGCAATCAGAAAATTCCCCGCGCTCAGCTGCTTGCCACGCGCGAAACTGCCGATGGTGCGGGGTTCGGGTTGAGCCATGAACGCAGTAGACGGACGGCCCAATGCCGCGCGCCGTGCCGCAATTCGGTTCATTGTCTGCGTCCATTTCGCAGACAGGTCCTTGGAAAATGCCATCCTGATGCCTCATCACGCTCTTTTCGGCGTTGCTGGGCGGAGTATAGCGCGACGCGGCTGGCAAGTCATCAAACAACGTAAAACCGCCGCCCTCGACGTGCGAGAACGGCGAAAATCAGCTAATGACGAGTTGTGGTCAGCCGTTGACGATAGCGATGAAGATCAACAGGAAAATAGACACTACGGCGACATAGCCGGAAAATTTGAGGAAGTTCTCAAACGTTTTTTCCTGCACGTCGATTTTCATCTTACCATGCTCATGTTCAGCCATATCGGACCTCCTACGGTGTCTCGCTCCACCACTGCCTATGCCAACAGACGGGCGGTGTCACGCGCAGTTGGGCAATCTGCCCCTATATGTCGCGGGCGTCAGGCTTGGGGGTTCAAATCTCGGGCAAGCCGAAATCCGATGCGATTGGGCTCTTCGCCTTGGGTTGTCTTCGGCAACGCGCGCAGCATGACCGACAATTGGCTGACATGCTGGATCAGTTGCGTTTTCCCGCCCACCCCGTCGGTGCCATAGAACGTGACGATATCAGGGTCGAAATACCCCATACCTTCGATGCGAATGACACCGGAGCTGTCACCGGCAAAGCCCATCGCAATCTCATGTTCGTTGTCCAGCATCTTTTCAAAGTTCTGGATATAGAGGATCAACCGTTCATAGGCCCAGCGCGCTTCGCTCTTTTCTTCAACAGGGGCCAGTTGAACCCCTTCAGTCACATTGCGTCCACCTTGGCAGTCTTCTTCATCGGCATGCACCTCATGGCATCGGGGCATGGCCGCGTTTTCCACCGCTTCGGCAGACGTTCTGATTTCATCTTCCATGGCTCACCCTCCCATTTGCCAAAGCCACGCGCCATCGTCGCGTTTGGTGCGCGTAACCTCGCCAAGGTGAAGCAGATGATTGAGATGCGCAACCGACTCCACAAGGGCCAACCCATAGACCCCGCCATCAATTTTCCGTTTGAAGAGCGGGGGGAAGCATTCCGTCGCCGTGCGTGGTTCGCTGAGATGCTTGCGCAGACGGTCGAGCGCGCCGTGGTGATTTTCAATGAGCTGCCGCATGCGGATAGGCAGGCCGGAAAAGACACGCTTATGTCCGCTGAGGACAAGATGGTCTGGCCGCGCGAG
>JBCBZX010000174.1:0-6444 GCA_039815105.1 Pseudomonadota bacterium | reverse complement strand
CAGGGAGACACGTTCATGCTCGATCTTCGACTGAGTAAGCTGATGGTCAGTTCCGACCCGGAAGTCTGTCGATGGCACAAGACGGCGCGCTGACTGGCACCGCTGGGTCCGGCTCAGTTGTGCAGCTTCTCACGCAGATGAGTGCGCAGCTGGATGAGTTGGCCATATCCATCCAATCGTCCCGTGAGCGTACCCAGAGCCTCTTTGAGGAGGGGGGTGCGCAGCTCAGCCGCATGCGCTCGCTTGTGTCCGGCCAAGGCCCGGTGCAGCCGCGGGCCGACAGCTTTGGTGAAGAAGCCGTGCTTCTTTCGGGGGTGATCTCGTCGCTCCAGGAAACATCTATTGCACCATCCGTGCGCCGAGCGGCTGAGGATTTGTCACTTGGCTTTATCGCACCGGTGGCCGATGGCGCATCTGAGGATCTGGTCACCCGACAATCCGCCGTTATGGCCACCGTTCGCGCGTCGGTGGACGCGCAGTCACAGGCATTGGCACAGGCAGCTGATGATATTCTGGCGGAACCGCGTGTGGAAAGTCGGCGATTTGTGCCGCTCTCCAGCGCAGAAGCTGTGTTGCGTTACGCGGGGGATTTCGCCCCCTCCTGGGCCGGTGCGATCTCCATTGATCTGTTGCCCGCCGTGCTGGTGCTGATGCTGGCCGTGGCCCATGCTGCCATGCGCCGTGACCTCAATCTGCTGCAGCCCGCCGACCGGATAACGGCCGCCGAAATGATGCAGGCGGTGAGCTTGTATCAAACCATGGAGGGGGTCCGCGCTGCGCAACGGGCCCAAACATCGATTCCCGCCGGGGAGCCGCAACCGGCTGAAACACCCGAACCAGAGGCGGCCACCAAAGGTGTGGACGCCCAGGCTGAACCTGCAGTCGAGGTGCAGAGCGATGGCCCGCGCTTGAGGGCGGTGGACGCTGATGCCGCGCCAAAAAGCGGCAATCATTGACCCATGCTCGCCCCACCATCCAATTCCGCAAATGCAAATGACCCGACGTTGAAGCCTGTGCGTCAAATGCCGACGTTTAAGCTCAGTGATGGCATGGTGATGCGTGCCGTCTTCTTTGCACTTTTGGGGTTCACCGCCGTCATTCTGTATCGCGATTTTCAAGCCATGCGTGCTGAAAATGCAGGCGTTGGACCGTCCCCAATCCTTGATCAGCCCATCCTGCCCGCACTGCCACGCACGGTTCCTTCTAGTGACACTGGGGCCGATGAAGACAGTGGTGGTGATGTCAGGTCAGCGCCGGACATTGTAACGGATGCGGATGTTTTGCGCCTGCCATTAAGTCTGGAACTGATAAGCGATGGCGTGTTGCGCGTCACCGGAACCATCGAACCGGGAAGTGCCGCGCGCTTTGTAACAGAAACGGCTGAGCAGGTTGAATATATCAAAATTGTCGAGTTGGATTCCCCGGGGGGATCTGTGACCGATGCGTTGACGATTTCTGAGGCTGTGCGGGAGGCCGGCTGGCAGACGCGGGTCAGAAGCGGCGCCCTATGTGCCTCGTCCTGTCCGTTGATCTTTTCCGGCGGCACAGAACGTATTGCCGGGGCCGATGCCGCGATCGGTGTCCACCAGATGTTCACCACTCAAAATGATGAGCGAACGAAGGCGGAGTCGATCTCTGGAACTCAATCGCTCACCGCCCGCATCACCCGGCACCTTGTGGCCATGGGGGTGGAGGCTCAGCTATGGGTGCACGCCATGGAGACCCCGCCCCAATATCTTTATTATCTGACGCCCGATGAGATGGCTGACTTTCAACTCGCCACCAGCGTGTCTGACGAGATTTAGCCGATCGTAAGCTTTATCGGCCCGGGCACTGTGTCCGCTATCGCCAGAAGCTGACTCAAGTGTCGGGGCTCCAGTGCGATGCAGCCATGTGTGCCGGATTGGGGATGCTCCGGCGCTATGTGCACAAAAATGGCGCTTCCCGCCCCCCGAGAGCGGCTGGGCGGCATATTCCAGTCGAGCACCAAGACCACGTCATACAGCCGATCTTTGCGGAGCAATTTTTCGTGGCTGGCCGGGAAAGGAAGCTGAACCGGCAAATTATACGCTGGATGATGTGGGTCATCACACCATCCTTGCAGCTGTGAAATATGTCTCAGTTTCTTCCCTTTGAGCTGCCTGCGCCTGCTTCTGTCAGAACGCACATAGCCGTCCACCACGCTCACCACCCCTTGGGGGGTTGCCCGGTCCCCTTCGCGCTTTCGTGATGTCAGGCCAGCCTTGCCCAGTCGGCATGGCCAAACTCTGTTTCCCCAACGGATCAGACCCCGTGCAGGATCGAGGCCCGGGCGGCGGGTAACGCGAATCATTTCGGCCTCATATCGGTTGATTTCTGTCGATCACGTATATTCACATTCAGCTCGCGCCGCCGTGCCACATAAGTGCCATACTATGACGTTGGTTTTAGTAGCCTTTACCTTCGCCTTCCGCCATGGTCACGGCCAGATAACAAAGACGCGTTTCCGGGAGCCTACCATGTCAGCACGCAGCATTCTTTTGGTCGACGATGATGATGATCTGCGCGAGGGCCTCACAGAGCAACTAGGCTTGTATGAAGAGTTCGTGATCTCATCGCAGAACACGGCTACAAAAGGCGTACAGGCGGCACGTGCCGATCACGTGGACCTTTTGATCATGGACGTTGGCTTGCCGGATATGGACGGCCGTGAAGCCGTTAAATTGCTGCGCAAAGGCGGGTTCAAATCTCCCATCATCATGCTTACAGGCCAAGACACGGATTCTGACACGATTTTGGGCCTTGAGGCTGGCGCCAATGATTATGTGACCAAGCCGTTCAAGTTTGCGGTTTTGTTGGCACGCATCCGCGCGCAGCTTCGGCAGTTTGAGCAGTCGGAAGATGCGACTTTCACCATCGGCCCATACACGTTCCGCCCAAGCCAGAAGATGCTTTTGGAGGGCACCAGCTCCAAAATCCGGCTTACTGAAAAAGAGACGGCAATTTTGAAATATCTCTACCGTGCTGAGCGCAAGGTTGTGACCCGTGATGTGCTGCTGGAAGAGGTGTGGGGCTATAATTCCGGCGTCACCACCCACACTCTTGAGACGCATGTGTATCGCCTGCGTCAAAAAATCGAGAAAGATCCGTCCAACGCGCAGTTGCTCGTCACCGAAGGTGGGGGTTACAAGCTCAATCCCTAATCCATTGAAGCCTTGCCGCCCCTGGGCGTGCCCGAGCTTCTCAAACGGGACATTGGTCAACAGTGGCATTGGACGACGAAATCGCGTTTCTGGCGCGGGTTCCATTTTTTGCAGGCTTTAATGCTGAGCATTTGCGTTTGCTCGCCTTCGGTGCCGAAAAGCGCCGTTTGGCTGCGGGCGAGTATTTGTTTCACGAAGGCGATTTGGCCGATGGGGCCTATATTCTGCTTCGGGGAGAGTTGGCGATACTGGCCCCCGATGATGTGGACCGCGGCAGCGGCTCCAACACCCGCCGGTCTGACCAGGTGGTACATCGCCACCAAGCGGGCGCCATTGTCGAGCCGATGACGCTGATCTCATTGTCCAAGCGGCAGCACGATGCTGTGTGCAGCGGTGACAGCGAGGTGCTGCGCATCTCGCGGGCTCTGTTCATCCGCATGCTCGGGGAATATCCGGGTCTTGCCGTGATGCTGCGTGACAGGGTCGGTAATGAACTCGCAGGTTTTGTCGGAAAGTTGGACGGGGTGCTCCAGCGCATGGAAGCTATCGAGGACTAGACCTTCGATCAGGGATGGATCGTCTCAGAACGCGTAGTCGGCGATTATTGGCACGTGGTCGGATGGTTTTTCCCAAGACCGGGCGTCGCGCAGAATCGAAACATCGGTCAGGTGAGGCACCAGGTCTGGTGAGTGCCAGATATGGTCCAGTCGGCGGCCGCGATTGTTCGCCGTCCAATCCTTGGATCGATAGCTCCACCAGCTGAACAGGATCTCGTCCGGGCCGAAATGCTCCCGCACCGCATCGCGCCAACCGCCGGCGTCCCGCACGCCATCAAGCAGCTCCACTTCCTGGGGTGTGTGGCTGACGACCTTGAGCAATTGCTTGTGGGACCAAACATCCTCTTCGCGCGGTGCGATGTTCAGATCACCCACCAGAATTGCCGACATGTCGCCACCATTGGCGTCGACCGACTTCATCTGCTCAAGGAACTTGAGTTTGTGGTCGAACTTGGGATTGATGACGGGGTCCGGTTCATCGCCGCCAGCGGGCACATAGAAATTGTGTATGCGCACCGGGCCGTCGTCCGTGTCAAACACGGCCGACACATGGCGGGCATCGCCCATCTCCACATAATCGTCACGCTGAATGTCCCGTAAGGGGCGTTTCGAGACGATGGCAACGCCGTGATAGGCCTTCATGCCATGCAGCGCGAAATGCTGATATCCGGCGGCTTTGAACGCCTTGGCCGGAAACTGTTCGTCCATGCATTTGGTTTCCTGCAGGCACAACACGTCCGGCGTGTGGCTCTCAAGAAAATCGGTGACCAAGCCCGCGCGCAGGCGTACGGAGTTGTTGTTCCAGGTGGCGATGCGGGTGGCCATTGCGTTCCTCGGTTCATCTCAGACTACAGATGAACCGTGCTAGCGAACTCCGGCCATGGGCGAAAGCCGGGCGTTACTCCCCGCACAGGAAACGCGCTAGCCGCGGGACTTTTTCACTTCGTCATAGGGGACGCGGAACACGTTGCGGGCGAACTTCACCCCCTCTTGAACGTCGAACACCAAAACCTGGGTCTCACCACCCTGCTCGTCAATCGTGTTCCACTGGCGCAGGTCATAGGTGGCGGTGTCAAACATCAGCTTGATGCGTTGATTGCCAAATACGGACTTGTCGCCCAGTTCCACCACGGTCAGGCCTTCATTCTCCTGCACGTTTCGCACTGACTTGGAATCCAAGGTGATCTGATTTCCCAACAGCAGCTTCAGGGGCGTTTTGTTGAGCGGGTAAACCTTCCAGTTCTTCAGCTTCTTATTGTGAATGAACACGCCCTTGCCATCGGAGATGATGCGAAGGGGGTAGCTTTCTTCATATTCAAAACGCACCTTGCCTGGCCGCAAAATGAAGAAGCGGCCCTCTACCTGTTCGCCCCTCGGGTCGATCTGCAGGAAGCTCCCGGTCATCGATTTGACGCGGTTGAAATGCGCGGTGATCTCGTTGAAAGCCTGGGTGTTGGCCGCTGCGGGATCGGCCATGATCGCGCTGAAAGCTGCGCTCAGGGCGGCTGTTCCACCCAGCGCCATTGCTTGGCGGCGGTTGAAGTGGGTTACGGTTTTGTCGGTCGTCATGGTCTATCGTCCTTAAATCGCCCGCGCGCTTTGGTTGGGGTTGGCGCAGCTCAGGGGCATTTTGCGGCATTACGCGATACATCCATGCCTTCACATCGTGGTGGTAGTTTGGTCCTTCAATGGTCCTTTGAGGATTTGCTCTGGCTGGAGGTTGAAATCACTGCACGAAATCGTCCTGGGCGCTGTCCGTCGGAACCAGGATTTCACGTTTGCCGGCGTGGTTTGCCGCGCTGATCACGCCTTCCTGTTCCATGCGTTCAATGATCGATGCGGCGCGGTTGTAGCCAATGCCCAATCGGCGTTGGACATATGAAGTGGAGGCCTTTCCGTCGCGCAGAACGATGGCGACGGCTTGATCGTAGGGATCTTCGCTGGCGGCGAGATTGCCAGTTCCAGCCGGGCCGCCTGCGCCTTCCGATGTTTCATCTTCATCATCTTCGGTGATGGCTTCCAGATATTCGGGCACGCCTTGGGCTTTGAGGTGATTGACGATCTGCTCGACCTCATCATCATCCACAAATGCGCCGTGGACGCGCTGGGTCTTGCTGCCATTTGGCACAAACAGCATATCCCCCATGCCCAGCAATTGTTCGGCGCCTTGCTCGCCCAAAATGGTACGGCTGTCGATTTTCGAACTCACCGAGAACGAGATTCGCGATGGGAAGTTGGCTTTGATTGTGCCGGTGATAACATCAACAGACGGCCGCTGGGTGGCCATGATAACGTGAATGCCAGCTGCCCGCGCCATTTGTGCCAGACGTTGCACGGCGGTTGTGTGTCAGGATATTACAGTTCAGTTAGATACTACTGGAAATGTAATGATTGCGGCTGCACAGATTGATAATGGATCTAATGACGCTTGTGGAATTACTTCTATGACTTTGGATACGACTATCTTTGATTGTTCAGATGTTGGATCGAATACAGTTACTTTAACGGTTACAGATACTAATGGAAATGTAGATAGTTGTACAGCCACCGTTACGGTAGAAGACAATGTACAACCAACAGTAGTTTGTCAAGATATCAAGGTTCAATTAGATACTACTGGAAATGCAACGATTACAGCTTCTCAGATTGATAACGGATCCAATGATGCTTGTGGAATTGCTTCTATGGTATTGGATACTGCCAGT
>JBCBZX010000298.1:0-3868 GCA_039815105.1 Pseudomonadota bacterium | reverse complement strand
GAAAGCCAGGAGCGGATGCTCATGGTGCTCGACCCTGACAAGGAAACCGAGGCCAAAGCAGTTTTCGAAAAATGGTCGCTGGACTTTGCGACCGTTGGCCAGACCACCAATGATCTGCGTTTCCGGGTTTTCCATCAAGGTGCCGAGGTTGCCAATTTGCCCATCAAGGAACTGGGCGACGAAGCACCGGAGTATGACCGGCCCTGGATGGAGCCGGCTTTGTGGGGGCCCCTGCCCGCAGACCAGGTTGAAGATGTGGAGGATCACACCAAAGCCTTACTGCAATTGCTGGCCAGCCCGAATCTAAGCTCACGGCGCTGGGTTTGGGAGCAATATGACACCCTGATCCAGGGCAATACCTTGGCAAGACCCGGTGGGGACGCCGGTGTCATCCGCGTGGATGGCACCGATAAGGGCCTGGCGTTTTCGTCCGATGTGAACCCCCGTTATGTGGAAGCCGACCCGTTTGAGGGCGGCAAACAGGCGGTGGCAGAATGCTTCCGCAATCTGTCCGCGGTGGGCGCGGAGCCAATCGCCTCCACCGACAATCTCAATTTTGGCAATCCCGGGAAGCCCGAAATCATGGGCACTTTCGTCAAGTCTATCGAAGGCATTGGCGCAGCCTGCGACGCGCTCTCGATGCCCATCGTTTCCGGCAATGTCTCGCTCTATAATGAGACCAATGGTGAAGCGATCCTGCCGACGCCAACCATAGCGGCAGTCGGCCTGCTGCCAGAAATAAGCTGTGCTGTGACGTCGGCATGGAGTGATGCAGGTACAGCTCTGTTTCTGGTTGGGGGTGATGGCACCCATCTGGGTCAGTCCAGTTACATGCGCACCCTGCTGAGCCGCGAAGATGGCCCACCGCCGCCCGTCGATCTGACCACGGAAAAACGTAATGGCGACTATGTACGCGCATCCATTCGCTCGGGCACAGCCTTGGCCGCCCACGACTTGTCGGATGGTGGACTGGCCGTGGCGCTGGCCGAGATGTGCATCGCTTCCAACATGGGAGCAGACTGCGAACTGCCGCGCGCCGAAGACCAGCCGCACGCCGCACTGTTTGGTGAAGATCAGGGCCGCTACATCGTTGCGGTGCCGGAAAAATGGGCCGACTATTTCGCTGTGACCGCCTCCGACGCTTATGTTCAAGTGCAGCGGCTTGGCACGACTGGCGGTGACATCTTGAAAATAGGAGACCGCGTTGCAACTTCCGTGGCAGACTTAAGAAAAGCCCACGAATCATGGTTTCCTGAGGCCATGAATTGATGAGCCAGTTGTGGCCAAGCCAAAGGAGAGACACTCCATGCCCATGAGTGCGATCGACATCGAATCCATGATCCGTGATGCGCTGCCCGATGCAGAGGTCACAATTCGAGATCTGGCCGGTGATGGCGACCATTATGCGGCCGACGTTGTTTCCGAAAGCTTCCGTGGCAAGACCCGAGTGCAGCAGCACCGCATCGTCATAGACGCGCTTAAGGGAAAAATGGGCGAAGAGCTGCACGCACTGGCTCTACAAACCTCGGTACCATCGGACAGTTGAATGGCCAACGCTGAGGTGTGCTTTCAATGGCTGGATGAAGGCACCAAACATCTGGTTCTGAAGGCGGACCCTGAGCTTTTTGATCACCCAATAAATGACAGATGGCTGGACAATTTTGTAGCCAGCTCAACGCACCATATGGCTCTGGCAATTGCCGATGGTCAGTTGATTGGATTCGCCTCTGGCGTAACGCACTTGAATCCCGATAAACCCACCGAGCTTTACCTTAGCGAGTTAAGCGTTCTACCGGACCACCGGCTTAAAGGCATTGGCAGTTCACTTGTCCGAGTGGCGCTCGATTGGGCTAAGTCTGCGCACTACGCCGGTGTTTGGGTCTTAACAGATGCCGACAATTATGCGGCGCAAGCCACCTACGGGGCGGCTGACAAAACCAATTTGATGTCCGAGAAACCGATTTTGTTTAACTGGGATCTTTGAACGCATCGGCTGAAAATCGAAGGCGGCTTGAGACACTCCATTTATTGCAGTTTGCTCCTTGCAAAACGCGAACGCAGAGGACACCTATAGCTCATGACTTGGCTTATTCTCGCATGCATCTTCTTTGCGCTTTTCTATCTGGGTGATAGGCGGGTGGCATTGCGCCTTCTGCGCATGCTTTTGGTGCGCCGATAGATCGACACACTTTTGGAGGCTCCCATGGCCGGAATTGCAGACTTCATCGACAATGAAGTGAAATCAAACGACGTGATCGTTTTCATGAAAGGCACGCCAGACTTTCCGCAATGCGGGTTCTCGGGCCAGGTGGTCCAAATCATGAATTATCTCGGCGTCGAGTATAAGGGCGTGAACGTGCTGGCCTCCGACGATCTGCGCCAGGGCATCAAGGACTATTCAGACTGGCCGACCGTGCCGCAGATCTACGTCAAAGGCGAGTTCATCGGCGGCTGCGACATTGTGCGCGAGATGTTCCAGCAGGGTGAGCTTCAAACGCACCTGGAAGCGCAGGGCGTACCAGTGCAAGGCCAAGCATCAGCTTAACCAGTAAATAGCGGGCGCATCCGTTGGCTCCCCTGCCCCGACGGCTGGCTGAGGCCTTTTCGGCCCAGTCTCGCGCCTGCGCAGAACTGCGCTCCAATTTCTCTGCCCTTCTGTGCGCGTTGGTCGCACGCGACGGTGTTCCCGATGGTGGAGTTCGCGAGAAGCTCGCCGAACTCACAAATGCCAATACCAACCTAGGGCCAAGCGGCGCGTCGCTGCCGCTTCGCTTTCTGGGGGCGCTTCACCATTTGGTGCTGGATGGCCATACGCCGCAATTGGCGGCCGCCTATCCGCCCAATCTGCATCCAGGTGAAGGCGAACTGGCCGCTAGGTTGAACGCTGCTCTGGCAGAACATTCGGACCTTGTGTGCGGCTTTCTATCAAATGCTCCCCAGACCAATGAAACGGGCAGATCTGCAGTCATTGCGCCTGCATTTGCACTGTTGGCCGCCAAGTACGGCCTGCCCCTCAAGCTTAGCGAGCTGGGCGCAAGCGCTGGCCTCAACCTCAACTGGCCGCATTACGATTTGGATTATGGCCAATGGGCCACTGGCTCTGCTGCATCAAGCCTCAAAATTGGTTGCCGCTGGGTGGGCCCGGCGCTTGATCCCGTCGAGATCTCGGTCATCGACTCCGTCGGGTGTGACCTCAACCCAATGCTGCTTGAAACCCAGACCCAGCGAAACGCTTTGCTGGCATATGTTTGGCCCGATCAAGCGGAACGAATGTCGCGCCTCCAGGCAGCATTACAAATTGCCGCGCAACACCGCCCGAAACTTGTGGCGCAGGACGCCGCTTCCTTTGTCGCCGCCCGTTTGGCGGAAGGCGCGACGGGGCAATGCCATGTGGTGTACCACACCGTCGCTTGGCAGTACTTTCCGCTTGAGCAACAAATCACAGCCCGCGAGGCGCTTGACGAGGCCGGCGCTCGCGCCACCGCCAGCAGTCCTTTGGCATGGCTGCGATTTGAGTCTGACAATGGTGAAGGTGGCAAAGGCGCCAAACTATCGATGACGGTTTGGGATGGCACCGCGCCAGAAGGACAATTGGTGGAATTGGGCCGCGCTGATTTTCACGGCCGGTGGGTGCACTGGATGGCTGGCAAGCAATTGGAGATTTAAATGGCAGATCCACACTTTGAAGGCTTTGGCCCCGATGCGTTGAAATTTCTAACCGCTCTTGGCTTTCACCAGTCTCGTGAATGGTTTCACGAGAATAAGAAAATGTACGAACATGAAGTGAAAGAGCCTCTGGGCCGCTTCATGGAGAGCGCCAGCGAAGCGATGGAGACGGCGGACTTACCCTTCCACGGCAGCCGTAAAT
>JBCBZX010000405.1:0-2387 GCA_039815105.1 Pseudomonadota bacterium | reverse complement strand
GCGCCCTGGGAATATGGGTTTGAGCTGCAACAGGAAGACCCGGACCGGATTGAAAGAGAATTGATCCTGGGGTTTGAGCGATTCCCCGATCTGCAAGAGGTTGGTGTGAAGACTTGGGTGAACGGTGCGTTTACCTTTTCGCCTGACGGCAACCCGCTGGTCGGCCCGGTACGCGGAAAACCTGGTTATTGGTGTGCATGTGCCGTGATGGCGGGCTTCTTGCAAGGCGGGGGCGTTGGCAAATCACTGGCCGAATGGATGATCCACGGTGAACCGGAAACGGATGTGTTTGGCATGGATGTCGCGCGCTATGGTGACTATGCGCAGAACAAGCGCTTTATCAAGGAAACCACAGGCCAGTTTTACACCCGCCGGTTCGTGATGACCTATCCGAACGAACAATTGCCAGCGGGTCGCCCGTTGAAAATGGCCGGGGCCTATTCGGACATGAGCGCGGCTGGTTGTCGCTGGGGCGCGTCTTACGGGCTGGAAGTGCCTCTCTACTTTGCGCCCTCAGAGGAATTTGTAGAAACACCAACTCTGAAACGCTCGAACGCCTTCGATATCGTGGCCGAAGAATGCAAGGCCGTGCGGGAAACTGTCGGTCTTTTGGATATCTCTGGCTTTTCGCGCTTTGAGGTCAGCGGGCCAAATGCCGAGGCTTGGCTCGACAACATGATGGCCAGTACATTGCCCAAACCGGGCCGCGCCAAACTGGCGCCGATGCTATCGCCCGAGGGCAAGCTGAAAGGCGACCTCACCGTGTTCAACTGGGGCGACGGTACGTGGTGGGTCATGGGCAGCTATTACCTGCGCGAATGGCATACGCGTTGGTTCAGCGATCACATGAGCGATGGCGTGGAACTGCGGGATATGGCCGATGCCGTAACGGGCTTTAGCGTGGCGGGGCCAAACAGTCGCAAGGTTCTGGAAAAGCTCACCGATGGGCCGATTGGCGATTTGCGATTCATGGGCTGTGGCACCTTCGATATCGGGCTGATCCGCGCCAAAGTTGGGCGCCTCTCGGTTGCAGGTGAGTTAGGGTTTGAAGTCCATTGCTCGGTCGCCGAACATATCAACCTGCGCCGCATGATGTTAGAGGCGGGCGCAGATCTGGGCATCCGCGAGATTGGCTTCAACGCACTACTAAGTTTGCGATTGGAAAAGAGTTTTGGCATCTGGTCAGCTGAATTCACCCAAGCCTATTCGGCGGGTGCGACAGGGATGGAGCGCTGGATCGATTGGTCCAAAGACTTTGTCGGCAAGGACGCGGCCATGAAGGAACGTGATGGCGCCCTGAGCGATCAGGTCGTGGTCACACTCGAAATCGACAGCGATGACGCAGACGCCAGCGGATATGAGCCGATCTGGAAAGACAGCGCGCTGATCGGGTTTGTGACCTCTGGTGGTTATGGCCACACGGTGAAGAAGTCTTTGGCCATGGCAATGGTGAACCGCGATTGCGCTGCCGTCGGCACCGAGTTTACCACCCATATCGTCGGTATAGAGAAAACAGCGCGTGTGATTGCCGGGTCGCCCTACGACCCGCAGGGTCAGGCCATGAGAGGTTAATCGGTGATGTTGGAAACCAAACGTGGTGGCCGCAGGCGTGGCCGAGCTTCCAAAGTCGAGGCGACGTTGAAACGCGACGTGAATTATCGTCAACTCAAGAACCCGTTCCCACCAATGGATGTGTTCTCGGCTGACGAGATTGCCAATATGCATGCCACCGCACTGCGTATGCTTGAAGAACTTGGCATGAAAGTGCTGCTGCCAGAGGCACGTGCGATTTACGCCAAGGGCGGGGCAAGCGTCGATGAGACCAACGAAATGGTCTATATCGGCCGCGACATAATTGAGGCTGCGATTGCCTCGGCCCCGAAGTCCATCGCCTGCATGGCAGGTGCGCGTTACCGCGATATCATGCTGGAACTAGGGAGTCTGGTGTTTCAACCCGGAGCCGGCGCGCCACATGCTACCGATATGGAACGAGGGCGCCGACCCGGTTCAGGTCGCGACTACCGAGAATACACCCAGCTTGCACATCATTTTGATGTTTTTCAAATGATGTCGCCTTCGGTGGAGCCACAGGATGTGGCAACCAATGTAAGGCACTATTTCACAACAGAAGCGCAACTGACGTTAACCGATAAATTCCCGTTCCTATTCGCACGCGGCACACCACAAACGCTCGATAATTTTGAGATGTTGCGCGATTTTAGGGGGTTATCAAACGACGAATTCCACGCAAACCCTCACAGCTACACAATCATCAACACAAACAGCCCGCGCACCTTAGATGTTCCGATGGCGCAAGGGCTGATTGATTTTGCACGTCACGGTCAATTGAGCATTGTCACGCCATTTACTTTGATGGGGGCGATGGC
>JBCBZX010000392.1:0-2565 GCA_039815105.1 Pseudomonadota bacterium | reverse complement strand
ATCGATTACCGTTAAAGCTACCCTGCGTCGGATCGACGTAGTCGGTATAAGTCGCATCTAACCAGCCAAACCCGCGCGATTGCGCTGGATATGGAAAGCGCCACTATTGCCGCCAACGGCTTTCGGTGCAGGGTTCCGTACGGGACGTTGCTATGCGTGTCTGACAAACCGCTCCACGGCGAATTGAAGTTGCCCGGCATGGCCAGCGAGTTCTACAAGCGCCAGGTCGCGCAGCACCTCGATATCGGCATTCGGACGATGGAGAAACTGCGCGCGCAACCGGCCGAGCAATTGCATTCTCGCAAGCTGCGCAGCTTTAACGAGACTGCATTTCAGTGAGCCGAACAGCACACTTTGTGGGCCGCTGGCTCAGGCGGCTGGCACAGCTTGGTGTGGTAGGTTCTAGTGTTGCGCTGGTCTTTGGCTGGTTCAGCTCGCTGCACCCCGCCTTTGACAGCTTTTCGACGTTCCGAATGTTCTTCGGCTCGGCACTTCTGGCCTCCCTCATTTTGCTGCTGCCGTTTCAACGATGGAAGTGGATCGCCAGCGGATGGATGCTGATTGCCGTATCGGTGGTGCTCACCATGCCAAACCTGCCCGGCATGAAGCGCGGCTGGGCTGTGGCCGGTGCGGCGCCACTTCAGGGCAAGCCAACGATACGAATTGCCCAGGCCAACATTCTATGGACGATTAAGAGCCAAAGCCGCACGGCAGAGATCATTCTCGATAGCGCGCCTGACGTCATTTTGCTGCAAGAGGTTGCACGCGCAAACCGGGACATTCTCAACCTGATGAAACCAACTCATCCGCATATTCTCGACTGCACGCCAGACCGTTGGCACTCAGTGGCAATTGCGTCCCGTTTCCCATTCGATGGCGAGTTTGAAAACAGCTGCCCGCTGCCAGGCGGCTTGGGCCTGGTGCGCATCAATATGGACGGCAATATCATCAACATAGGCAGCTTCCACGCATGGTGGCCATGGCCGCGCAGCCAAAACTATCAGGTGGATGTGTATACTGAAGTGCTTTCCCAACTGAGCGGGCCGACCATTGTTGGCGGTGATTTCAATGCTTCTCCCTGGTCGAATGCCGTGCGACGGATGGCGACGAGTTTTGGCGGCCAAGTGCCGTCCGGTCTGGTGATGACGTGGCAACCCGCCGGGCTGATATCATGGCTACCCGCACTGCGTCTGCTGTCGCTAGACCATATGTTGCACTCAAGCGAGTTTGGCCTGCTGTCGCGTGAGGTGCTGCCGAGTGGCGGTTCAGACCACCACCCGATTGTGTCGGAATATGTGTTGCTGAATTAGCCGCCGGCACCGGCGGGGGTCAGCTTGAGCAGGCTGCCGGAATCTTCCAACACATAGAGCGCGCCGTCAGGGCCTTGTTCAACCTCACGAATGCGCTCGCCCCACTCAAATCGCTCCGCTTCCACCGCATCATCGGCGGACAGATCGACCCGGATGAGCGCCTGCGAGGCCAAGCCGCCAATCATGGCGTCTCCGCGCCAGTCACTGAAAACATCGCCGTCATAAATCACCAGTCCAGACGGCGCGATAGATGGCACCCAATAGGCCTCTGGCGCGTTGAACTCCGGGCGGGCATCATGGTCGGGAATTGGCACGCCGGAGTAATTGTCGCCCCACGAAACCAGGGGCCAGCCATAGTTCTCGCCCGGCAGTGTGAGGTTGATCTCATCGCCATGACGCGGGCCCATCTCGTGGGTCCAAAGCTGGCCATTTGCGTCGAAGTCGATCCCGAGCAAGTTGCGATGGCCGGTGGACCAAAAGCTCTTAGCCAACTCGCCCTTATCCTGAAACGGATTGTCTGGAGGCACTGAACCATCATCATTGAGGCGAATAACCTTCCCAAGGTTTACGGCCCAGTCCTGCGCCGGGCTTTGCTTTTGTCGGTCGCCGGAGGTGATGAAAAGCTTGCCCTCCTGATCGGTGCCAGCAGGGCCAAACGCTATGCGATGACTGTAATGGCCGCGCCCCGAAACCTTTGGCTGCTGCTCCCAAACGCGACTGACATCAGTGAGCGTTGGCACCGAGCCAGACCTGTCCAGTGTTGCGCTCACCACCACAGCACCGAAAGTTGAGCCATCTGAAGAGGCCTCGGCAAATGAGATATAGATGCGGCCATTGCTGGCAAAATCAGGATGGGGCACAACATCCCCCAGGCCACCCTGCCCGCCATAGGCAACATCAAACATACCAGCAATCCGGGTGGCGGTGCCATCGGATTGCACATGGAAAAGTGTGCCCGGCTTGGTTGCCACCAGCATGGTCGCATCTGGCAAAAAGGTCATGGACCAGGGCTGATCAAAGATGGCGACTTCCTGCGCCTGCAATTGCGAACCAGCATTGCCTTCTATTTCAAAAGCAAAGGCAGGGTTGATCATCAGGGCTGCAGCCAGGGCTGCGGTGGAGGTTTTGAGGGGCAGGCGCATGATCGGCTCCGTTCAAGGGGGGGTGCTCAATAACGTGGCAATCACCTTGGTTTATGGCGGCGCTTGGATCTCTCGGGCCAGGGCTGGCGGATGTCACTTTGCGGACGTGCTGT
>JBCBZX010000148.1:0-7443 GCA_039815105.1 Pseudomonadota bacterium | reverse complement strand
CGGTTGCCACCCTCCTCATCCTCGTCTCCGTTGCCCTCCTGGTGACGCTGGAACTTCTGCGCCGCCGCACCGAGCGCCTGCGCGGCGGGGAAGAGTAGCGCGGGTTCGCAGCCGGCGCCGGGCCGGAGCTCGACGCGATGGCCGACAGAGGCGCGCCGAGCCTTGCCGTGCGCAACCGTTGAGGACGTGAACGCAATGCACCAGCAATTGACGCAAAACCCCGGCCACGCTCGGGCATTTGCCGACCTCGTGACCAGGGTCCGAACCGCATTCCAAGGTGGCCCGAACGCAAAAACCTACGCGCTCGTCGGTGGCGCGGTCGTGCTGTGGGCAAGTTGGCCGGCCCTTGCAACCGTCGCGTACCCCGCGCCGCCCTTCCTCATCCTCGGACTGTCGGCGCTGGTGGGGTGCCTCTTCTCCTACGTCGTCAGCGCACGCACGCAGGGGCCTGGCGCTTTCTTCTCCGTTCGCATCCGCACAATGGTCTTCGTGGCCGTGGGCCTGATGGGCAACAACGCGTTCTATCTGGCGGCGATCTCGCGCATTGGACCGGCGGAGGCGAACGTCGTCCACTATCTGTGGCCTGTCTTCCTCGTGGCGCTGGCGGCGGTCGTCCATCGCCGCGCACCCTCGCTGTTCCAGACTGTCGGCATCGCATGCGGCTTCTGCGGCGTCGCCGTCGCGCTCTCGCCGCAAATGGGCACCGGGCTCGACCTGTCCGGCGTTCTCCTCGGCATCTGCGGTGCGCTCACCTTCGCGGTCTACTCAGTCGTACGCTCGTTGGCGAAGGTCGAGACGAACGTGGTCGGCCCGTCGCTGGCCTTGGCAGGGCTCGGCGCGCTCTGCGCACACGCCGTGTTCGAGCCGCTCTACTGGCCGACAAACCTTCAGTGGTTCGCGGTGGTTCTGATGGGGATCGGCCCGTTCACGGTCGCCAACATCTTTTGGGACAAAGCCACGCGCGAAGGGTCTGCGGCAACGATCTCGAGCCTTGCATTTCTGACGCCGCTGGTGGCGCTCTCGTTGCTCGCCGTGTTCGGCTTGGGCGCGGTGACGTCGGCGGCGGTCGTGGGCGCATCCCTTGCCATCACCGGCGCGTTACTGGCGTCCAGACCCTGAAACTGGCGCGGCTGGGGGGAATGATATCCAACGCGCCGAGGCAGACCACAGCCTTGCGTCGACAGAGCGTCCCTGCCCGAACGCGCGGTCTGCGCCAAGGCCCGCGAACGCCGCGCGCGTCGCAGGCCGCCGCCCGTCCCAGCGCCACTTCGACGCCCGTTCTCAAGCACGTTGGCACGGACGGAGCTGCCGCCCTTGCGCGAGGCCGCGGCGCTCAGGCCTTTCGCCGCGCGAAAATCGATCGTGGGAGGCGGTCCGCCAGCACCTTGGCCGCCGTCACCACCACCAGTGCGCACAGCGCCAGTTTCGAGACGGTGCCCATCGTCCCCTCGATGAGCATGGCGTGGATCACGCTGCCCGCCACGATGATGGCCGCAAGCCCCATGTGCCACAGCCGCCATATGGCCGGTCGCAGGTGCCGGCGGAGCAACGCGAGCAGCGCGGCGGCAAACACCGCCCACATGGCAATTACCCCCCACACCGAAAACGGCGTCGGCGAGCGAAACAGCAGCGCGTCCACGACGTCCGGCGGGCTCGTCACCCACAGTGCGCCCACATGCACCACAACTGCGCTCACCAGCCCCGCACCCACCACGGCGTGGACCCGCCGCCCGCGGATCGCGCGGAGACCGGGCAAAGATCCCGCCGCCAGGAGCGGCTGTAGCAGGAGCAGCCCCATGCCGATGACGCCGGCAAACCCGGCGGCAATGTAGACCGGCTGGCGCCATTCCAGGAGCGGGCTTGCAGCAGCCACGGCGAGCGGGATTGCAAGGGCAGCCCCAAGGCCAACCCATATCAGGATCGCTCGGGCCGATGGCACGCGGTCAGGCGGGGCGCAGCACGAAGTGGGCGGCGAGGGTCTTCTCGCGCGCACTGCGCATCACCGGTCGCAGAAACACGGTCTCATATCCGTTGCGGTCAAACTCGGCGTCGTAGGCGAGGTGGCCATGGGGCTGGCCGAACGCTGGCACGATCTGCGGCATCTCCATCCGGAACACGCCGCCCGCATCGGTGAGCGTCGCGCCATGGCTTTCCGGGTCGCGCTCATGGCCTTCGGTGGTGTGCGCCCAGATTTGGATACGAACGCCCTCAAGCGGTGCGCCGTCGCCCGCCCGGCGCACGGTGCCCGTCATCATGAAGCCGCCGCCACCGATGCGCTGCATGATCGGCGCGCCCGGGCGATAGTTGTTGGCGCCCCCGCGCATGGTCGGCGTCGGCGCAAGGCCGGCCGCCCCGGCCGGCGCAACAAGGCCGAACGCGCCGCCGGCAACGGCCGCGCCAGCCGCAGCGGCACCGCCCACAACAAGGGCGCGGCGGGTGTGGAGGGTTGAGGTCATGGTCATGTCTCCCCTTCTTACTCGGACGGCAGATAAGTCTAGCGGGCAAGGCGTGTAAGGCCGCACGGGCGCTTCCGGTTCTCTCGCGCTCGCCCGCCACGCTATATGGGCCGCAAATGGCCGAGGCTAGGCGCGGCCACCCGTCGCGCGCGATCACGGTTGCTCACCGGCGCGTGATCATCCGCCGATCCTGCCGCGATCGCATCAATATTGAGCTGAACAATATCGTGTCCCGGATAGAAGTCTTGCAGGGTCGATTTGGCCTTGCTATCGGCGGCATCGTCGCCAAACTCGGGCATGATCACCGCGCCATTCACGATGTAATAATTGATATACCCGGCGGCAAATTCTGTTGTGTCAAACTGGGGTCGAACGGTTTTAGGATTCTCAATCACGAGCACCGTGAGTGGCGACCCATCAGCGTCGGTCGCCTCACGCAGAATCTCCAGATTCGTTTTCGTCACGGCATGGTCGAAGAACGCTGAATCGGGCTCATAGGCCGCCACGACGACCCCAGGCGGAGAAAACCGAGCATAGAAATCAATGTGACCATCGGTAATATCTTGGTCGCGAATGCCGGGTAGCCAAATAATCTTGCGGAGCCCCAGCAGTAGCTTGAGAATGGCCTCAACCTCTAACTTAGTCATGCCAGGATTGCGGTTAGGGTTGAGCACACTGCTTTCGGTCAGCATTGCGGTCCCATTGCCATCGACTTCAATCGCCCCACCTTCTAAGACCAATTGGGTCGCGATCGCCTGCATCCCCACTTGGTCGATGACAAACTGAGCCACTTCCGCATCCTGACTATGGACTTGCTTTTGCCCCCATCCATTGAAGTTGAAGTCAATGCCACCCATCGTGGCCTGCTCACTTTTGAAGAAAACTGGGCCAATGTCGCGCATCCAAAAGTCATCTAAAGGACAGGGAATGAGGGTGACTGACGAACTCAGCTGGCGGGCGGCAAGGTCATAATCGGCTTCTCGCACCAGCATGGACACGGGCTCATACTCCGCGATCGCATTGGCAATTGTGATTAGATTTTCTTGCACGGCTGGCAACAGCTTGCGCCCCCAAATTTCACGACTGGCCCCAAAGGCCATCCACGTGCGCTCATGAGGATCAGATTCATCCGGCATCCACCAGGTTGACTGAGTTGTCGGCACGATTTTCCTACTTTGGAAGGGGCTACACTCTGAACCTAGCTGGCTCGTGAATGCTGCAGCTGTACCCATAGATGAGAATTGCAGAAACGATCGTCGGTTCATCATGACTACCTAACCACACAATTTTCCTCCCAAAGACCACTGCACAACAACGCAGCCTGAATCCCCGATTGTGACTGAGGGAATCCAGGCTGCCTAAAGGCCGTTAATCGCAAGACCGCTAGATATCGTCAGCAGTATCGTCAGCCTCAGAGCTCAGAGCCTCTATAGATGGGGGCGCGGGAGCCGCAGTCGCTGTTGATGAAACCTCAGGTTCGTCTGGTTTGGGGGTGGCTTTCACTTTTGGCTGCTTAGGGACTGGGGGCTCGGCCTCGATGCCAAGCTGTTTTTTGGCCTGATAAAGCAGCGTCTCGGCACCCGTGCTAACAGCAGATAAAGCTGACTGGCCCATTTCCGTTGCTGACTTTGGTTCGGCGTCACTGGGTTCTGTTAGCCCCTCATACCAGGTCCGCGCAGACTGTCCCAACAGAATTGACTTTTGCCAAAACCATTCTGCACCCACGAACACCAGACAAATCACCAACCAGAGCAAAACGCCTGTCTCTCGCAGGATGGCCCAAGTCAGAATAATCGTTTTTTTATACGTTGTGCCGGTGTCAGCCGCAAAGATAAGTTCCCCAACTTTGCCAGCTTGGCCTTTAATTTTTTCCACAATATGACCTCTCTATAGCAGGACAAGATCTACTACTATGCAGTCTCGACGCCCTGAGCGATCGCGAAGGATTTAAGAATTAACCCTCACCCCAGACCTTTTTCAAGACTGTGTCGACATCAATATCGGCCACTTTGCTGGTTGCCGACGTAATGCCCAAAAAGCGCTGTTCGGTGTTGTCAACTGGGGGCAAGCGATCGCTGGGTTTATTGCCGCCAAATAACCCTAGGGTAAAGACACTCAGCGCCACCCCTAACTCAGAGACATAGCTATCCGTACTCAACAGGAGGTTAGCACCCGCGACGAGGGCCGCGATCTGGCCCAAGTTATCGGGGCGTATCACCTTAAGCGCCGGGACGCTCTGAGCAATGGCTTTAACCGCAGCGGCTGTTTCGGGCTGTTGCAGCAAAACCAGAGGTAACCCCGGCTGACGACGCTGGAAATCTTGTGCGATTGCGGTCCAACTCTCTGGCGGGTAAGTGTCATCCGGTTGACCTTCTGCCGGACCGGGATACATCAACACGTACCCCTGATCACCGATCTCTTGGCTTTGCAGTTGGCCCTGCACCCAACCAATATCGCCTTGAGGCACGTTGATGGTGATATCTGGACAAGGGTCAAATAGCTCTAGCGACGCGAGCAAATCGTGATAGCGAAAGGCCGCATATTGCTGCGGTTTATCTGGCACCGTCGCCGTCAAAAATAGATTGTTCGCCGGTCCTTGGTAGCCCACACGCGTGGGGACGCCGCTCAGCCAGAGCATGAGTGCGGTTGCCCAATCTTGGGTGGTCGTGAGTACTACTTCGAACTCGCGATCGCGCACAATCCCCAGCAGGTTGGCCCAGTCAGCTGGGCTATTGTTTTTCCCAAATGGATAAGGAATGGTGGATTTAACCACCTTAGACACTCGATAGGCCGCTGCCGCCGCTGGCTCGACCACGACTGAAATTTCGGCCTTGGGAAAGGCTTGTTTGAGATGCTCAAGCGTCGGAAAAAAGAGAAGCTGTTCGCTGATTCCGCCAGGAACGAGAGCCAGTACTTGCATAGCTGTCCATCTTGCTTATCCGTTCCACATTCTAGAGGACCGCGGCCAGTAAGGATGCGTAGTTCCCAACAAAATCAATAATTCAGGGTCAGATTTGCTTATCAGTTTGGGGGAAACTGGTTTCAGGGTAGGGTGAGGGAAGAACACCGCTAGAGGAGAGCCCATCGTGCATCTGTTGATTCCAGCTGCTGGAGTGGGGCGGCGCATGGGCAGCGATCGCAACAAACTGCTCTTGTCGCTACGCGGTCAACCGATTTTGGCATGGACGTTGCAAGCCGCCGTCGCCAGTCACAGCATTGAGTGGATTGGCCTCATCTGCCAAGCCGTCGACAAGCCCGATTTGCTCGCGATTTTAGACACCCTGCAACTGCCTAAAACCATTGTTCTCATTCCTGGCGGCAGCACTCGTCAAGAGTCGGTTTACAACGGCTTGCAGGCCCTGCCCTCTACTGCTGAGCATGTGCTGATCCACGATGGGGCTCGGTGTTTGGCAACTCCCAACCTGTTCGATCGCTGCACGGCGGCTCTCCAAAGCTGCCCAGGGCTGATTGCGGCCATTCCCGTCAAAGACACCATTAAGGTGGTGAATGATGACGGCATTATTGAGGCGACCCCCGATCGCAGTCACCTCTGGGCTGCCCAAACTCCCCAAGGCTTTCATGTGGAGCCGCTAAAAGCCGCCCACGACGAAGGTCAAGTCAACAATTGGGCAGTCACCGATGATGCTGCCTTGTTTGAAAAAGTGGGTCTACCCGTCAAGATTGTGCCGGGCGAAGAGACCAACTTAAAAGTCACCACCCCCGAAGATTTGAAACTTGCGGATGGCATACTGAGCGATCGTGAGGCGATCGCTGCCACACAGGCAAATTAGTGGGCTGCGGCTGGCGAGTTTAATGGTTCCGATTGGGGTATTGCACAGCGATCATCCCTTATCTAAGTGCCAGCCGGACTGGGTTGTAACGTTCCTGATTATCCGCCGGGACGGTGCAAGATGAACCCACCACCCCAACCGCCGTCGGCTCCGATGACTCGGTTTGCTGCCAGACGTCATACAAAATCGCTAGGTGCAAAGTTGCCATCACCCGAGAGTCATGGGGAGCTGTTTCCAGGGATGAGGCATTGGGCACAATCGCGGCCAACCGGCTAGCTGCCGCATGGGCAAAATCAGTTTGCACCTCAACAGAGACTCCCTGCATTTGGCCTTTCAGCTGCTGATGCATCGCTAGCATCTTGTCTTCCGCCCCCAGTTCCGCCCTCACGTCAGGACTCAAGTTAGACTCCAAGGCATGACTTAATAAATTCGCCTGCTCGATCTGACGCGGCAGTGACAGAGACGCCATGTCTATCCCACAGTTCAGCTTGAAGACTTGAGGCAGTAGCAGGCTAAACCATGTCACACTCCACCCGTGCTGCGCTGATAGCTGTCGGATTTCAGACTGGAGGCTTGTCAAGGGTATCTCAAGCAGATCTTTGTCTATGAGCTCTGGATCAACTGGTTCAGAAATCCAGGTAACTGCTTGCCCATCTAAGGGATGCTCAACAGTTGACATCGCCAGAGAAAAGGGTGCACTCGCTGGCCGTGGGAGAGAGCAGAGCAGAGCAATATGGGTCGCGATCGTAATTATCGGTAATACGATACAGGATGCTTTTGAAGTCATACACCCACCTCATTAAATACATATAAACTATAGTTCATTAGAACTATCACGTCTAGTCGCTGAGGCTATGCAAATGCGGTACAAACACACGGCATCTGGAACCCAGAAAAATACAAATGCCGCAATCGCAGATATTCCAAGGGTTTGAAGGGTGTGCGATCGCCAACGGCAGCACAGAATCGCATCAAATAGTTCAAATGAACTATTTTCCACTACACTTAAATACGGTGAGAGTCAGAGTTGCTATGTCTGTCAAAAAGTCGATGAGTATCCGGCTGCCAGAGTCGCTGGCCGATCAGTTAAAACATAAAGCCTCCGAAGAGGGCGTTTCCGTCACTGAAATGATTAATCGCTTTACTCGTTTAGGATTGCGATATACCGCCGAAGATCGGTTTTCGCCGTTTGTGGG